>CAIOCH010000312.1 GCA_903856525.1 uncultured bacterium
CGCCGCAGCGCCTCGCAGGCCACGGCGAGGTCGTTGACGATGGCGATCCTCATCGCGCGCTCCCCACCGGGTTGCCTTCATCGCCGGCTCCCGTCCGCGCGGCACCGCAATGGCCGACGCTCACGAGGCGCCTCCCTGCCGTGCGTCGCGCAGCTCCACGAGCTCGCGCACGGTGTCGGCGAAGGTGTTGCCCTGGAACGATCCCTTGGTGAGGTACGCCGTGGCGCCCGCGTGCAGCCCCGCCACGCGGTCCTCCTCGCGGTCCTTGTAGCTCACCACGATCACGGGCACGGCGGCGAAGCGCGGGTCGGCGCGCAGCGTGCGCACGAACTCGATGCCGTTCATGCGCGGCATGTCGATGTCGCTCACGATGAGGTCGAACCGCCCCGCGCGCAGCGTGTTCCAGCCGTCGGCGCCGTCGACGGCGGTCTCCACCTCGAAGCCCATGCGCAGGAGCAGCTGGCGCTCGACCTCGCGCACGGTGGCCGAGTCGTCGACCACGAGCGCGCGCCGCGCGGGCCCGGACGGGGCATCGAGCGCGCGCCGCGCCCCGCGCAGGGAGCCGTCGCCGAGCTGCGCGCGCACCGACTGCAGGATGTCCTCGGTGTCGACGATGAGCACCGGCTCGCCGTTGGCGCGCACCGCCGCGGCGCCGAGATGCGGCACCTTGCCCAGCCGCTCGTCGAGGGTGCGCACCACGAGGTCCTCCTCGCCGGCCAGCGCGTCCACGCGGAAGCCGTAGCGACCGTCACCCGCGCCCAGCACGACGATGGTGTGCATCGCCCGCCCGCTGCGCTCCTCGCCGAGCCCGAGCACCGCGGTGGCGTCGATCACGCCGATGGCGCTTCCCTCGAGCATGAACTTGCCGCGACCCTCCACGGCGTGCATGTCGGCGGCGGGAACCTGCACCACGCGCTCGATGCGGGCGAGCGGGAACGCGAGCGCCTCGCCGCACACGTCGACCAGCAGCGCGCGGATCACCGAGAGGGTGATGGGAAGCTCGAGCTCGAACACGGTGCCGCGACCGGGAACGGTGGCGATGCGCGCCGTGCCGCCGATCTCGCGCGCCGTCGACTGCACCACGTCGAGGCCGACGCCGCGGCCCGAGATCTCGGTCACCTGCCGCGCGGTGGAGAACCCGGGCAGGAAGAGGAACTCGAGGAGTTCCTGCTCGTCCATGGCGCGCACCATCTCGTCGGTGGCGAGCGCGCGGCGCACGATGCGGGCGCGGAGCGCCTCGAGGTCGATGCCGCGGCCATCGTCGCTCACGCGCACGACCAGCATGCCCGCGTGGTGGCGCGCCTCGACGCGCAGCGTGGCCTGCGGGTCCTTGCCGCGGGCCCGCCGCTCGTCGGGCGACTCGATGCCGTGGTCGACGGCGTTGCGCAGCATGTGGTTGAGCGGCGCATCGAGGCGCGCCAGCACGTCGCGATCGACGGGCACGCCTTCGCCCACGATCTCCAGGCGGGCCTCCTTGCCGAGCGTGCGCGCGACATCGCGCACCGTGCGGGGAAGCGCGGCGGTGACGTCGGCGAACGGGCGCATGCGGCTCGAGAGCACCTCGTGGTAGAGCTCGGTCGAGGTCTCCTCGCCACGGCGGATGGCGCCGTCGACCGCGAAGAGGTGTTCGAGCAGGCTTCCGCGGCTCCGCTCTACGAGCGCGCGCGTGCGGGTGAGCAGCGCGGCATCGACGCCCGCGCGCCGGACGGCGGCGCGCACGAGGTCGAGCTCGTCCTCGATCGACGCGAGCAGTCCCTTGAGCTCGAGCGCTCCATCGCGCAGGCTGCCAAGGCGCCGCGACTCGAGCATCGTCTCGCCCGCGAGCTGCAGCAGCCGGTCGAGCTTGTCGGCGGTCACGCGCACGCTGGACACGCGGGTGGCAGCGGGTGCTGCACTCGGCGCGGGCGGGCCGCCCGCGGGAACGGCCGGGAGATCCGCAGTGGGTGCCGGCTCGTCCCTTGCTCCCGCCGGCGCGGGCGACGCGGGTGCCGACGGCGATTCGCCTAGGAAGGCGGATGGGGAGGCTGATGGGGATGCGGATGCGGGCGGCGCGTCCTCCGCGACGCTGCGCACGCCTTGCGCGAGCGGTGCACGCAACTCCGCCGACAGCGCCTCGACCGCGGGGTCGTTGGCCGCGCTCCACGCGGGCACCGACGCCTCGTCCACGCGCGCCAGTGCAGCGAGCAGGTCGGAGCCGCGGAGCAGCTGGTCGATGCGACCCGCGGCGATCGGCTCGCGACCCTTCTGCATGGCCACGAGGACATCCTCCATGGCATGCGAGAGCCGCACCGCGATGTCAAGCCCGACGACGCGGGCCGCGCCCTTGATCGAGTGCGCCGCGCGCATGAGCGGCTCCACCACCGACGGGTCGCTCGTGCCCTCGAGCCGCACCAGTCCCTCGCTGAGCGCGGCCGCGTGCATCTCGGCCTCGCCGCGGAAGAGCTCGTGCAGTGAGAAGCCGCCGAGGTCGCTCATGCGAGGCTCCTGGCGAAGAGCGCCGCCACCCGCGCCGCGTCGAGCACCGCCACCAGCCGCTCGCCCTCGGCGAACTCCACGGGTGCGAGATACTGGGTGCAGCCATCGCCGGCATGGCGAACCGTGGCGGGCGGGGCGACGCAGCGCGAGGCATCGATGCGCCGCACGCCGTCGACACGGTCGGCGGCAAACGCCCAGCGAGCGCGCACGGCGCCGATCACGATGAAGTGCGACTGCACGGGCCCGGAATCGACTCCCAGCGCGGCGCCGAGGCGGCCCACGGGCGTGAGCTCCCCGGCGACGTTGGCGATGCCGGCGAACACCGGGTTGGTGCGGTGGGGCACGCGGCGGATGACCGATGCATGCACCACGCGGTGGGTCGAATCGGCCTCGAGCGCGAAGTGCTCGCCGCCCACGGCGAACACGAGGATGCTGCGCATGCGCGCCACCGCCGTCTCGCCCGATGCAGCGACGAGCTCGGTGTTGGCGCGGATCTCCTCGGGAGGCAGCGGACGGTCGAGCAGCGCCCGCATGCGGGCGAGCGCGTGCTCGCCATCATGCGCCGCGGGGGTGAGGCTGTGCTGCGGGTCATCCATGGGCGCGCCCGTCGGTGGTCATCGCTGCGTGGGCAAGGGTATCACGCACGCCCGTCCTCCTGCGGGCGCGCGAGATGCACGCGCAGCGCCCTGCGTCGATACGCCGCGGCCTCGTCGCGGG
This sequence comes from uncultured bacterium, assembly GCA_903856525.1. Lineage (GTDB taxonomy): Bacteria > Planctomycetota > Phycisphaerae > Phycisphaerales > SM1A02 > QWPT01. The sequence continues at coordinate 3,193 of CAIOCH010000312.1, forward strand.
AACCGCTGGCATCGGCGATGCGCGCGGCGAGCAGGAGCGCCTCCTCGCTGCCACGGTCGAGGTAGAGGGCGCGCGCGATCGACTCCGAGGCGGACGCGATCGCACCCGCCTCGAGGTCATGCGCGGCCAACGCGAGGTGCACGGGCACCTCGAGCGGACGTGCCGCGATGGCGGCAAGCAGGGCGGCCCGCGCGTCGGCCGATGGGCGCGGTGCGCCAGCGCCGCGGGCGGACGGTGGCGAGGAATGGGCGGCCGGCGTCCATGATCGGTCGGCCTCGACTCCCGCCACGCGGGGTGCATCCTCCGCGGTGGATCCGAACGGAATTGCCGCGGACGGTGCTGACGGCGAGCCCGCGGGCGGCCTCGCCGAACCCGCACCAGGCCGCGGCCGCAGTGCGAACGCGCCTTCCGCATCGTCGATGGCGAATCCCGTGGCCGCCTGCGCCATCGCCAGCTCGGCGTGGCCCACCAGCAGCATGCCATCGGGCGCGAGCAGCTGCGTGATGACCCCGTAGATGGCCGCGCGCGCCGCGGCGCTGAGGTAGATGGCCACGTTGCGGAAGGCGACGAGCTCGAACCGCTCGCCCCGCGCGAGCAGCGCCGCCGCGATCTCCGACGCCTCGCCGCACTCGGTGCGGACCGACGATGTGATGTGCGCCTTGGGAGACAGCGCCGCGGCGTGGATCTCAAAGCATGGCTGGATCTCGAAGCATGGCTCCGCCCACGCCGGCACGCTGCCGCGGAGATCGAGCCCCTCGAAGCGCGGAGGCCGCGCGAACACCACGGGGTTGCGGTCGGTCGCGAGGATGCGCACCGCGCCACCTCCCTGCCGCGCGAGCGCGGCGGAGATCGACAACGGCTCGCACCAGCCACCCGCGCCGAGCACGAGCACGCGCATCGGGGTCGCGGCGCGCTCCGCGGCAAACGCCCGCAGGCGCTCGAACGACCGGGGATAGCGGAACAGCCACGTCTCGGGCGGCGTGAAATGCGCCTCGACGCGCGCGAACTCCGCGTCGTCGCCGAGCGCCCGCAGCGCCGCCTCCTCGGCGCCACCGCAGGCGTGCTCGCGCGCGAGGCCGCACAGCAGCGCCTCGAGGCGCGCGGGGGTGACGATGTCGGCCGCCAGTCCGCTGCGCGCAAGCAGCCGCGTACGCAGCGCCTGCGACGCATCGCCCATGCTCACGGCTGCTCCCGCCGCGCCAGCGGCAGCTCGCGCAGCGCCGCATCACCCTCGAGCAGGCGGCGGCAGCGCAGGAGCTGCACCATGCCCTGCGCATCGGCGATGGTCGGCCCGAGGTGCGATGCACCCGCGAAGCTGAAGCCTGGATGCGCCCCGGGCACCGCGAAGTCGCGTTCGAATGGTCCCGCGATCTCGGGCACGAGCAGTCCGACGCGCGTCGCCAGCCCGGCGAACAGCTCGCCGTCGAGCTGCAGCACCACGATGCGCGAACCGAGCGTGGGCGCGGTGCGCCGGCCATCCACGATCAGCGACAGGTCGACGAGCGGCAGCAGCACACCGCGGACGTTGATGAGCCCGAGCAGCCACGCCGGGCCCGTGCCCGCCGCCCGGTGGTCGACCACCGGCAGCACCTCGACCACATCGGCGCAGTCGAGCGCGTAGCGGCGTGTTGCGACGGTGGTGAGCAGTACCTGCATGGCATGCGACTCAGGCGTCGTTGTCCCCGCGCAGGCGGAAGCGCGCCGCGGCGTCCTGGAGCACGGCGACCGCATGCGCGAGCTCCTCGGCCACGCGGCCGAACTCCTGCGACGCCGACGCCGACTGCCGCGCACCCGCGGCCACCTGCGCCGCCGCGAGCTCGATCTGCTCCACGCCCGCGCTCTGGCTGGCCATGCCATCACGCACGCCGGAGAACTCCGCGAACGAGCGGTCGACGGCCCCGATGATGCCGCCGAGATCCTCCGCGAGCGCCTGCACCTCGCTGGTGCCCGAGCGCATGTCGCCCGTGAACCGAGCCATCTCGCCCACGCCCTCGGTCACCGACGCCTGCATCTGCGCGACGATGCGCGCGATGTCGTGCGATGCCCCCGCGGTCTGGTCGGCGAGCCTGCGGATCTCGCGCGCGACCACCAGGAACCCGAGCCCCGCGTCACCCGCCTTCTCGGCCTCGATGGCGGCATTCACCGAGAGCAGGTTCGTCTGCTCCGCCACCTTGGCGATGGTGACCACCACCGAGGAGATCGCCGAGGCCTTCTCGGCGATGGTCTCCAGGCGGTCGGCGACCTCCCGCGTGCGGTGGTCGAGCCGCTCCATCGTGTCCGTCACGGTGCCAAGGCGCGCGCGGCCAGCCTCTGCCGACTCGAGCGTGCGGCGGGAGCCGGCGTCGACCGACTCGATCGACCTCAGGAGCTCGCTGCCGGTGGCGGAGATCTCGCGGATCGCCGACGCGATCTGCGCCGTCGACTCGCCGAACGCACCAACCGACGCCGACTGTGCGCGGCTGGATGCGCCCAGCTGCGCGCTGGTGGCCGCAAGCTGCGAGCACGCGGCGCGCACCGTGCCCACGATCGCCGCAAGCTGCGCGTTCATGCGATCCATGGCGCGCACCAGCTCGGCGGTCTCGTCGCCGCCGCGCATCGACGCGCCCTCGCCGCGCAGGTCACCGGCCGCGATGCGCTCGGCCAGCTCGCGCGCGCCGCGCACGCGACGGGCGATGGCCATGGCCCCGAAGACCAGGAGCGACACGATCACCGCAAGGCCCACGGCCGCCGTGACGCTGTTGCCCACCAGCACCCCGCTCAGGTTGGAGGTGAGCTCGCGCATCGGCTTGCGCAGCAGGAAGCGCCACGAACCCGTCGGCACCACCTCGGTGATGTAGTTGCACTCCTCGCCCAGCAGCGGATCGACCGCGATCCAGGCGTCGTCGCGGCGCGCGGCCGCCTCCTCGAACAGTGACGCGAGCCGCGACTCCGACACCTTGGTGGCGCGCAGCACGGTGGCCGGCCCCGCTGCGGCCGCAGCCGCCGCATCCAGCGGGTCGGTGCTCGCCGCGATGAAGGTGCCACGCGTCTCGAGAAAGAGGTCCGCGCCCAGGCGCCCCGCCACGTCGGCCAGCGTGGCCTGCACATCGGTGAGCGCGATGTCGAGCCCGACGACGCCCTTGAAGCGTCCATCGACCACGATCGGCATCACGTACTCGATGATGTCGGTGCCGAGGTAGTTGTACGGCCGGGTGACGACGGGCTCGCGCACGCCCGCCTGCTCGTACATGCGCTTGGGCAGCGCGTACCACAGTCCCTCGTCCTCGGGGGTGTCCTGCAGCGTTTCGATGCGGACTCCTCCCGGCGCCTTCGGGTCGCGCTTGACGTACGCGTAGAACCGCCCACCCGCGGCGAGTGCCTCCGCCGGAACGCCATCCACCGCGCCCGCGGCATCATTGCCGTCGGCATTGGGCTCGTAGGCGATCGACGCGCCATACACCGTCGGGTTGGCGCGCATGAGCCGCTCGAGCATGCGCAGCGTCTCAGCGCGGCGCCCGAACTGCCCCGCCTCCTGCGCGCAGGCGGCGAGCCGCGCCAGCTCGGTGTTGCGCTGGTTGCGCACATCGAGCTCTCGCACCACGAGGTCGGTGGCGTTGCGCAGGTCGCGCTCGAGGGTCTCCGTGGCGTCGTTCCAGGCACGGATGCCGTTGAGCATGACCACCGCCAGCACCACGGCCGCTGCGGGAAGCACGCCAAGCAACATGCTCCGGCCAAGCAGAGATCGGTGGAATGCAACCCGTTGCACCATCGCCGCACTGTATCAGCATGCCGCGACGCATCCGCCCCCCGCGCGTCCAATCACGCCGCGCGTCCGATGTCACGCCGCGCGTCCAATGTCACGGCGCGCGTCCAATGTCACGGCGCGCGTTCAGAGGGGGCGCCAAAGGGAATCCACTCGGGGAAGAACAGCCACAGCACGAGCGCGATCACCACGACGACCGTCACCACGAGCGATACGACGCTTCCGCCGAGGCACCCTGCGACGGTGAGCCACGGACGGTTGGTCTGGAGCGCGCGGGCGCCGGCTGGTGAACTCTCCGCCATGGCGCGCATCCTACGGCGCGCGCGCGCCATCCGTGGGGGCGCGTCCACACGGCGGATTCCCCGATCGGGGCGCAGCGGCCGACGGAGGTCCGTCGGGCACGATCGACGCGGCGCGTGATCCGAGCCCCCCTCACAGCACCGCGCAGCGCAGACCCACGGGGTCCACCTCGAGATCGAAGGCGCGGGCGCGGGGGTGTGGCGGGTCGCGCTCGATGCGCGCCCGCAGCGAGGCCGCCGCGTCGGCGTCGCGGGCCACAAGCAGCATGAAGCCGCCTCCGCCGGCGCCGGCGAAGCACCATGCACCTGATCCGAAGGCCCCCGATCCGGAGGCCCCCAGCTCCGCCTTCCACCGCTCCGCGAGCGTGTCGAACGCCTTCGGGCAGCTGCCGGGGTCGATCTGCCGCTTGCGCCGCATGTACTCGGTGAGCTCCCCCACCACGGCGTCGATGTCGCCCGACGCGAGCGCGTGCCGCATGCGCTCGGCGTTGGCACGCAGCCGGTCGACGGCGCGCACGGCGGCGGGTTCGTGCACCAGCCAGTTCCACACGACATTCTCGAGGATGTTCTTGGCCATGCGCCGCTCGCCCGTGAAGTACAGGAGCGAGCGCTCGCGCAGCGCGCGCACCAGCGAGTCGGGCACCGCGATCGGCTCCACCTCGGGACGCTGCTCGGCACCCGGCGCCGTGCGCGCGATCTTGAATCCGCCGAGCACGCCGCCCACCTGGTCCTGCCAGCCGCCGCGCGTGGAGAGCATCTGCTCGAGCGCGCTGGTGGCGGCGAACAGCCCGTGCGGCGCACGCTCGCGGCCCACCACGCGGTCGAGGCACTGGATGGTGGCCGCGCCCAGGATCGAGCTGGTGCCCAGGCCCGAGCCCTTGGGCACCGCGGAGAACATCGTGAGCGAGATTCCGCCGCCGAGCCGCGCGAGCCAATCGCCGAGCGAGGCGCGCGGATCGGCGGGCACGATGCCTGTGAGCACGAGCGCCGACTCGGCCAGCGACGACCAGCGCGTGGGATCGCCGCGGTGCGCGAGGTCGTCCATGCTGCGGATCTCACGCGTCTGTCCCGCATCGGTGCTGGTGATGCGGATGACGGGCTCCTCCTCCAGCTTGGCGACCACCTGGATCGGCAGCTGTCCGCGCAGCATGACCGCGACGTTGACCACGCTGCCGCCCACCTCGTTGCAGATCGGGGGCGTGTCGCTCCATCCGCCCGCGAGGTCGATGCGCACCGGTGTCGAGGTCCACACCGCCTGGTCGTGCAGGATCGCCGCGGCGCGCGGCTCGGCGGGGAGATCGAAGCGCGACAGCACCGCATCGCCCACCGAGCGGAAGGCGCGGGCGCGCAGCGTGTCCGAAGCGGATGCGTCGACGCCGTGCGCCACGACCGACAGCGTGGCGCACGCGTGCGCGCGCGCGATCGGATCGGCGAGCCCGGCGGTGCGCGCATCGGCGTCGCGGAGGACCAGCGCGCGCACCTCGTCATCGGACTCGGTGAGACGCTCGTGCACGGCGCGCGCGTCGGAGGCGTCGGCGGCCACGACGAGCGCGCCCACCGCATCGTCGGCGAGCGCCTCGAGCGTGAGCGCATCGCGCCGTGCGGCGATCTCCTCGAGATCGGCGTGCTCCACGAGTTCGCGCAGCGACAGCCGCGGCGCGGCGCGCCACTCGGCGGGCGCGGGAGCGCCATCCCACATCCAGCGCACCCGCGAGAGCGCGTCGTCGCTGCCCGCCGCGCACCAGAGGCGCGCGTCCCACAGCGTGCCGTCGCCAGCCACGCACTCGGAGGCCTCGATGCCCGCGCGGGCCGCGAAGTCGGCGAACGGCACATCGAGCAGCGTGCCGCCCGCGTCGAGGCGCGTCTTGAAGTCATCGCGCTCGCCGCAGGCGACGAGCACGTCGACCTGCTCGTGCACGGGAAGCCCGAAGAGCGATACGCCGGCGGGAAGCGCGAGGTCGTCCACGCAGTCGACGCCCACCACGACATTGCCGCCGCCGAGCCGCAGCGCGTGCGCGCGCACGCGGTCGACGAAGGCGCGGCCCGCCTCGACGCGCAGCGCGTCCACGCGCGACTCGAGGACCACCGCCTCGCCGGCGCCGTCCTGGCTGCGCGGCGCGCACGGCACCGACACCGCCGACATGCCGAACGAATCCGCGCCACCCGCGCCGCCGACGAGCGACGCGAGCATCTCGCGCGTGGAGCCGACGTGCAGGAATCCGCTGATTTCAGCCACTTCCACGCGGAACGGCACGCCCCGCAGCCCATCGAAGAGCGCAGCGAGCGGCCGTTCGCTCGCGGCGCTCGCGCACGCGGCGAGGTAGTCGGCGCGACGGGTCGGCGCGGGAAGCGCCATCATGATCTCGCGGTAGAGGTCGATGGGCGGCAGCTCGGCGCGCGACGCGAGGTCGGCGAGGCCGCCCTTGTCGCACACCACCTCGCCCGAGCGCGCGAGCCGCACACCCGCCCCGGTGAGCAGCGCCGCCACCGACGCCGGATCGAGCGACAGCAGCCCGGTGTCGACGAGCGCGAGCCCGTCCGCAGCGAGCGCGCCCGCAGCCTCGAGTTCGGCAACGCTCGGCTTCTGCAGGAACGCGGCGACATCACCGCCTGCCTGATCCGCGGCCGACCCGCCCGCGGCGGATTTCCCGCGCACGAACACCCCGTGCCGCACCGCACGCTCCACACCTGCGCGCTGCGCAACCCCGATCACGCCCGCCCCGGCGAATCGCACGGGATCACGGGCGATCCCAAGGACGGCATCTCCGGCACCCACGAGGATCTCACCGCCGCTGCGCGGCGAAAGGGCCAGCAGATCCCCCAGCAGCACATCGAACACCGTCGCGCAGCGTCCGCCCGCGGCGCGCTTGGGCACGCTCGCGAACAGCTTGCCCTCGGCCGCGTACATCGGCAGCCGCCGCGAGTCGCCGCCCGAGTGGAGCATGAGCACGCGCTCACCCGCGAAGATCTCCTCGAGCGAACTGACGGTCCGACCCTTCGCCGCGCGCGCCTGCACGATCTGCCGCGCCACCTGCACCAGCGCCAGCACCGTGGCCGCACCCGAACCGATCCGCGCATCGCGCGCGTCGGGCACCACCAGCATGCCGCGCACCCGCGCCAACGGTCCCCGCTCGCCGCGCGCCGCCAGCTGCGACGCGTACGCCTTCGCCTGGCGGCGATGCGCAGCGGTGAGGACAAGCCAGTCGATCGGCCCGGGCATGCGCACACAGTACGGGTTTCCCACGCATCCCGCGCATGCTTCCGCTACCCTTCGCCAATGAAGTTGTACGCCCAGGCCATCGATCTCCGGGACGATCCAGCGCGGATCGAGGAGTACATCCGCCACCACCGTTCGGTGTGGCCCGAGGTCACGGACGGCCTGCGGGCGATCGGCATCCGCGGCATGCGCATCTTCCGTGGCGGCACGCGCCTCTTCATGATCATCGAGACCGACGACGGCTTCGACCCCGCGCGCGACTACCAGTCGTACGCCAGGGACCCGCGCACGCGCGCCTGGGACGAGCTCATGCGCACCTACCAGACCCCCGCGCCGTTCGCAGGGCCCGGGGACTGGTGGACGCCCCTCGAGGAGATCTTCGACATCGGCTGGTTCGCCGAGCACCGCATGGATGTGACCGACCGCATGGGGAGGACAGCATGAGCAGCACCGCATCAGGCACCACGGGCGGCGGCGACCGCCGCGGCGACCTCGGCTTCGCCACCGTCGAGTTCCACGGCGCCGCCGGCGAGGTCACGGGCAGCTGCACGCTGGTCAAGACGCCCAAGGCGCGCGTCCTCGTCGATTTCGGCATGTTCCAGGGCTCGCCAGCCGACGAGGCGCGCAACGCCGTGCCGCCCGAGATCGACTTCGCGCTCCTCGACGCGATCGTGGTCACCCACGCCCACATCGACCACTGCGGCCGCCTGGCCATGGCCACCGAGCTCGGCTTCCGTGGCAAGATCTACTGCACCACCGCCACGCACGAGCTCCTCGGCAAGGTGCTGCGCTCGAGCGCCCGCCTGCAGCGCGCCCGCTTCTACGAGCGCGCCAGCGGCTCCGCACCGTGGGCGCGCGCGCTCATGCCCGGCGAGGAGCCGGGACCCGCGCCCGAGTTCCCGCCCGCACACCGCCTGTTCGACATGCCCGAGGTGCGCGACACCATGGACCGCGTCGAGGGCGTGCCGCTCGGCCGCGAGGTCAAGATCGCGCCGCTCGTGGCGCTCGTCTTCCGCAACGCCGGCCACATTCCCGGCGCCGCGTGCGCCGAGCTGCAGATCGGCGCGGGCGCCAACCGCCGCACCATCCTGTTCTCCGGCGACCTCGGCCCCGACCGCTCCGCCCTGCTCGCGCAGCCCGACCGGCCCGCGCGCGCCGACGTGGTGGTGGTCGAGAGCACCAACGGCGAGCGCCGCCGCGAGCCCGGCTACGACGCCGACGCCAAGCTCGCCGAGATCGTGGCCCGCGCCGCCCAGCGCAAGGAGAAGGTGATCATGCCCTGCTTCGCGCTCGGCCGCGCGCAGCTGCTGGTGCACCGCCTCGCGCGCCTGCACGGGCGCGGCCTCCTGCACGGGCTCAATGTCTATGTCGACAGCCCGATGGCGGTGCACGGCATCGAGGCGCTCTACCGCCATCCCGAGTACCTCGCACCCGACCTCCGGGCCGCCGTGCAATCGGGCGGCGCGCCGCTCTGGTTCCCCGAGCTCCACTACGTGCTCTCCAAGCGCGAGTCGATGGCCATCGACCGCATGGTGCACGGCGGCATCATCCTCGCGGGCAGCGGCTTCATGGACGCGGGCCCCGTGCTGCGCCACCTCGAGGAGTCGATCGACCGCGAGGACTGCACCGTGGTGCTCTCCGGCTACCAGCCCGAGGGCGGGTTCTCCTGGAAGCTGCAACGCGGCGCCGATCGCGCCCAGTTCAACGGCCGCACGCGCACGGTGCGCGCGCACACGGTGCGGCTCGAGGGCCTCTCGGGCCACGCCGACCAGGACGACCTCATGAAGTGGTTCGAGGGCTTCACCGAGAAGCCCGGGCGCGTGCTCATCAACCACGGCGTCGACACGGCGCGCCAGGCGCTCGCGGCACGGCTCACGGGCGAGCTCGGCATTCCCTGCACGCTGCCCGCGCGCGATGTGCCCATCGAGCTTTGATCCGCGCGGAAAGGCACCGATGGACCGCCCGACCTTCGCGCTTCCACCGATCCCGCCGCGCGTGCATCGCGTGCTCCTCTTCGTGGCCATGCGCAGCGAGGCGGATCCGATCGCCCGCGCCCTCGGCGCAACCGACGGCACGGCGCGCATCGGCGACGCGCACATCGAGCTGCTGGTGCCGGGCGCGGATCCCGTGCTCGGCGTCGACCGTCTCGGCCCCGTGCACGCAGCCTCGGCGCTCGCGCGGGCGCTCTGCTCCGCCCCTCCCGATCTCGTCGTGAACATGGGCACCTGCGGCGGATTCGAGTCGCAGGGCCTCGGCATCGCCGATCTCGTCGTCGTGCGCGACGCGATGTTCCATGACGCCCGCGTGGCGCTCGACGGCTTCGACGCCCTCGCGCGCGCCCACACGCGGCTTTCGCCGAGCGAGTCGCAGCTCGAGGCCATCGCCGCGCGCACCAGCGCCCGCATCGGCCTCGCCTCGAGCGGCTCAAGCCTCGACGCCACCGCCGACGAACTCGCGCTCTTCCGCCGCACGCATACGCTCGCCAAGGACATGGAGCTTGCAGCCCTCGCCGTGGTCTGCCGCGAGGCGGGCGTGCCGCTCGCAGCCCTCAAGGGCGTGACCGACCTCGTCGATCACCACGAACCCACGCACGAGGCGTTCCTGCGCAACCTCACGCGCACCACCGACCGCATCGCGCAGTCCGCGGCGGCGTTCTTCGGGCAGCTGGTATGAATGGATGCGCGGGGAAACCGCCGATGGCGCGGGTCCGCCGGCGATCGACATCGACGCCGATCGTCGAGCTCGTCTCCGACCTTAGTTGTCGACCTTGCCGCCCTTTTCGACCCGTGTGATCGAGAGGTTGTAGAGCGCGTTGCCGCCGTTGCGGCCGGCGCCCACGATGAGGCGCAGCGGGTTGGCGGTGGTCTTGCCGCCGTTCACGGCCACGCGGTCCTGCGCCACCATCCAGCGCTCGGTGGCGTTGCCCGCGTAGAGCTGCAGGTCGACCGATCCCCAGTTGCCGAAGAGGATGGTCGCGTTGCCGTCGTCGTCGGTGGTGGCCATCGACGGCTTGTCGCTGCGCATGCGCCCGCCCGTGCCCGTGGCGATGACCTCGACGCCCTCGGCGGGCTTGCCCGTCTCGGAGTTCATCACGGTGATCAGGTAGGTGCCCTCGCCCTTGGGCACGCTGGTGCAGGCGCCGAGTGCGACGGCGAGCACGGGAGCGAGGCAGAGCAGAACGCGGGTGAGTCGGAACATCGTGGTGGACATCCTGGAAGACATCGTGCGGGGCGGCGCCACGGAACCACGCGGCGCGCTCGGGAAGAGTAGCGGAATCCCCGAAGGATATGCGGCGCGCGCAGGCTCCGGCGCCCGCGCTCACTCCTCGTTGAACTCGAGGTCGGTGCCGTAGCTCTCCCGCAGCCCGAGCGTGGCGATCATGGCCAGCGGCAGCACCACCACGCCCACCGCCAGCGCCGCCTGCCACGGCGAGTTCCACGCGCCGCTCAGCCAGAGCCAGGCGCCGCCGGTCCACGCCGCCGACCAGCGGACCACATTGGGCGCTGTGGTTGCGGCCGTTCCCCGCAGGTTGGTGCCGAACTGCTCCGCGGAGATGGTGGCGAACACCGCCCAGTAGCCACTCGCGAAGCCCACGAAGCAGATCACCGCGTAGAACGCGTCGAGCGAGGTGGCCGCCACCGTGAAGTACAGCGCGAGCCCCACCACGGTGAGTCCGTGGAACACGGCGATCGCCCGTCGGCGCGATCGCATCCACTGGCTCAGGAGACCGCTGCCGAGGTCGCCGAGCGCGAGGCCGATGTAGCACCACATGATCGCCTTGGCTGGGCTCGGCTTGTCGGCCTCGGGCAGCCCGAGGCTGGGCATGATCCGGTCGCAGTACTTGACGAGCACGCCCACCACGAACCAGATGGGCACGGCGATCAGCACCGTGGAGAGGTACCGCTTGAGCCGTTCCCGCGGCCAGAACAGCAGCCAGAACGCGCCGCGGTGGCGCACATGCGCGTGCTCGGCCTTGAGGAACATGCCGCTCTCGACCACGCCGATGCGGAGTGCGAGGAGCGCCAGGCCGAGCACGCCGCCGATGATGAACGCCGTCCGCCAGTCGAAGAACCGGGTGACGAAGTAGCCGGCCACTGCGCCCAGGATGCCCACGGCCGCCACGAAGGTGGTCGCCAGGCCGCGCCGCTCGCGGCTCACGAGTTCGGATACCAGCGTGATGCCCGCGCCCAGCTCGCCCGCGAGGCCGAACCCCGCCACGAACCGCAGCACGCCGTACTGCGTGGTGTCGGTCACGAACGCGTTGGCGAGGTTCGCCAGCGAGTAGCAGAGGATCGAGCCGAAGAGCACCTTGAGGCGCCCGTAGCGGTCGGCGATGATGCCCCACGCCAGACCGCCCACGAGGAGCCCCGTGGTCTGCAGGATGTTGTCGAGCCAGATGCCGGTCGAGGCGAGGAGCGCATCGACCTCCTGCGCCGACTTGCCCGCGAGTTCGTCGGCCATGATCTCCTGCAGCGACGTCTTGCGGACCAGCCCGAAGAGGAGCAGGTCGAAGATGTCGACGAAGTAGCCGAGCGCCGCGACCACGACGACGAGCGCCACGGCGCGGTTCGAGGGTGCCCCCGACGACGGATCCGAAGCAGGACTCGGGGAGGGATCCGGGGCGGGATCATCTTGGACTGGCGGACCGGCGGTTGGGGGAGCGTCGGCCATGGTCGGGGCAAGTTATGAAACCCCACGCGACTTCCGCAAGTGCATCGTTTGGACACGCGGGGCCCTTGGCCCGACGAATCCGCCACTTCAGGCGCAATCCGCGCATTTCGCAACAGGATCCGCACGGGCCGCGTAGTACACTCGCAGCCTAAATCCGCGGCCTGCCGCGGTTTCGGAGGATCCATGACGGCCCAGCACTGCGACCGCACGCGCATCTTCTCGTCCGATCGTTTCGCGTCCGATCGTTTCCCATTCGACCGTTGCCGCGCGACGCGCACCGCCGGCTTCACGCTGGTCGAGTTGCTCGTCGTGATCGCCATCATCGCCATCATCCTGGCCGCGCTCATCGCGGGCATCCGCAACATGCAGACCCAGGCCCGCGCCACCGCGTGCCTTTCGAACCAGCGCCAGCTCGCGCTCGCCAACCAGGCGTACGCCACCGACAACAACGGCCGCCTCACCAGCCCGCGCACCGACAACAGCGCCATCGTGGGCAGCGGCCTGCCCACCATCCCCAACACGTGGGTCAATACGAATAGCGCCCTCTGCAGCGGCAACTTCGAAACCCACAAGAGCCTCGAGCAGGGCGCGCTGTGGGACTACCTCGGCGCCACGCCGCAGGCCTACATCTCGCCCATGGATCCAACCGCGGTGTCGTCGAACGACCTCACCGCGCCGCCCACCAACTGCCCCAGCGGCCGCGTGCGCTCCTACTCCTTCAACGCCTTCGTGGGCGTGGGCGCGCTCAACCCCGACTACCGCGCCGACGACTGGTGGAGCTTCCCCGATCCCAACAGCGCCGACTACCCCGACCAGTACCGCGGCGCGCAGTTCAAGACGGTCACGCTGTCGCAGATCCCGCAGCCATCGGGCACCATGTCCTCGATCGCCGAGGAGGACGCGTACAACTTCAACCTCCACGGCTTCTCCATCCGCGTGCGTCCGCCCACTGGCCTCGCGGGCGACTGGATCGACACGCCCGCGCTGTGGAACCCCGGCCGCGTGAACATCTCCTACATGGACGGCTCGGTCGACGCGCCCAACATCATCTACCGCGAGCTCGCGGAGATCATGCAGCCCGACGAGTCGGCGCCGCCCATCCACTTCGCGGTGGAGACGGGCGCACGCCCAGCGCACAAGTTCATGACGGGCATCCTGCTGCCAGGCATCCTGCGGCCTGAGATCCAGTGATCCGGACCCGGGCGCGGCGGAGACTCACTTCAGCAGCGACTCGAGCTGCGCGTCGGTGAGCGAGGTGATGAGCTCGAAGATGCGCTTGTCCTCGCCCTCGAAGTTGCCTTCGACGGCGAGCGTGCCCACGCGGTCGCCCGCGGCGGCCACCTTGGCGAAGAGCTCGCCGTACTTCTTGCCGCCCGCCTCGTCCATCGGTCCCGCGCCAAAGCTCGAGCGGAACGCCGCCAGCTCCTTGGACGCCTTGCGCTGCGCGAGGATGGCCTCCACGATCGGCCGGAACTTGGGGTCCTTGGCGGCCGAGATGTCCTGCGCGGGCGGCTCGACCGGCGCGGGCGAGGGCGCGAAGCCACCCGTCTTGCTGTCGCAGGCGGAGAGGCCGGCGAGGGCGATCGTGCAGGATGCGAGCAGGACAAGCGGGAAAGGACGCGGCATGGGCCACAGAATAGCGCCCGTCTTGCGCGTCCGAGTCGGCTCGGGGTGGTTCCGCGGGCGGAACCGCGGATTCGGGTTGTCGGACGCCGAATCCGCGTCAAACTCCCTCCAGTCCCCTGTCGTCGCGGGGACGGACATCGATTGACTTCCGGGATCTCGACATGAAGAACATGGATCGGCACATCGTGCGACCGCGTCACGCGGCTGCTTCGCTTTTCACCACGGGTGCCGTTGCGGGCCTCGCTGCAGGCCTCGTGGCGGGCACAGCGTTGGGCGCGGAGATCACCGTCACCCAGCAGGGTGTCACCTTCGTGCCCCAGACCGTGCGGGCGTACCCGGGCGATGTCATCCGCTGGGTCTACACGGGCGGCACCCACACGGTCACCAGCGGCGCCGACTGCACACCCGACGGGCTGTTCAACGCCGAACTCACCGTCAAGAGCACCGAGTTCTCGTGGACCGTGCCCGCGTCGGCCGCGGGAACCACCGTCCCCTACTTCTGCGAGCCGCACTGCATCTTCTTCCAGACCGGCTCCATCGAGGTGGGTCGGGAGCATGTGGTCACGCAGCAGAGCCTCACCTTCGTGCCCGCGAACATCACCGTGTCGCCCGGCGACCGCATCCGCTGGGTGCGCACGGCCGGCAACCACACCGTCACCAGCGGCGCCGGCTGCGCTGCCGACGGACTGTTCGACGGACCGCTCACGCTCGCCAGCCCCGAGTTCAGCTGGGTCGTGCCCGCGTCCGCCGCTGGTCAGACGATCCCCTACTACTGCGCGCCGCACTGCTTCTTCAGCATGGTGGGCACCATCACCGTGCAGGGTGCCGCGAATCCCGCGGACATCGACGGCGATGGCGCCGTGAACGCCGCCGATCTCGCCACGCTCCTCAACTCATGGGGTGCCAAGGGCGGCGCGGCCGACATCGACCGCAACGGCTCCGTCGACGCGGCGGACCTGGCGGTGCTGCTCGGCGCGTGGACCGGCTGATCGCCGTACCATCGCGCGCATGCGTTTCCCTGCGATCGCCGCCTGCTCGGTGCTGCTGCTGACGGCCTGCGTCGCCGTGCAGCCCGGTTCGAAGCCTGCGGATCCGGCCAGCATCCGACAGGGGGCTGCGGATGTGCTGCAGGGCAACCGCGGCGACCTGGTGGCGCTGGTCTTCATCTCCCACGAGTGCCCCATCGCCAACGCGATGGTGCCCGACATCCTCGATCTTGCGGACGAGGCGAAGCAACTCGGCGTGCGCGTGTACGCCGTGCACTCCGCCAGCTGGGTCGATGACGACGCCATCGCGCGGCACGCGCGCGAGTTCGGGCTCGAAGGGCGGATCTCCGTGATCGCCGATCGATCGCAGGCGGTCGCGCGCGCGGTGGGTGCCACGGTGACTCCCGAAGGCGCGGTACTGCGGCTCGACGGCGCCGGCGGATTCGACCGGCTCTACCTCGGACGGGTCAACGACCTCTACGCCGCCATCGGCAGGCGGCGCGCGCAGCCGACCACGCACGACCTGCGCGATGCGATGCGGGCGGCGCGTGCCGGCGTGGAGCCAACGGAGCCCGCCGCGAAGCCGATCGGCTGCTTCATCGAGTTCACGGCGCCGGCGGGTGGTGGAGCGTCATGATCGTGGCCTCCGCGTTGGTCGCAGTGGGCATCGCCGCGGGACTCGCGACGGGGGGTCATCCAGGAACCAACGCGTGGATCGCCGCGGACAT
The DNA here is from genome assembly GCA_903856525.1 of uncultured bacterium. GTDB lineage: Bacteria > Planctomycetota > Phycisphaerae > Phycisphaerales > SM1A02 > QWPT01. The sequence continues at coordinate 18,462 of CAIOCH010000312.1, forward strand.
CGCGCGACACTGCCTGCCCTGCCATGGCGCGACGGGCACCGCGCCGATCAAGCTCGACTCGCCCGAGGCACTGCGGCGCCATCGCACGCTGGCGGCCATGCTGGTGGCGGACGGCACCATGCCGCCGGCGATGAACCTCGCGGCGAACGCGGCGAATGCGCGCACGCTGTCCTCCGCGGAGCGCGCGCGGATCATCGCGGCGCTCGAGGGCGGATCGTCCGTCGAGGTCGTCGCGGCGAGGGACGACACGCGGACCGATGCCGGCGCGAAGGCCCGTGCGTGGACCCCTCCTGCGGAAGCGTGGACCCCTCCTGCGGAAGCGCGGACCCCTCCTGCGGAAGCGCGGATCCAGTCTGCGGGAGCGCAGATCTCCCCCGCGCAGGCGTGGACTGCGCCCGCGCGCGGTGGTGCGCGGCTGCGGACCTTTACAGCCGCGACAACTGCACGGAAGGTGCGCGGCATCCGCTGGGCTGATCCCGCGGAGCTCGCGCAGTCGCCCATCCGCTTCGCGTCCTTCGCGGTCGATACCCGCGGCGTCATGCGTCGACTTGAAGCCGCGTCGGGCGAATCAGGCGGCGTGGAGTCGATGGGAAACGTCGGCACAACGCCGAGCGGCGCCCTGGGCGCGCTCAGCCGCGTGGCGCCCGTGCTCATGCTGCCCGAAGGATTCCATTTCGATGTGCCCGCCGGCGACCTCGTGATGGAGGTTCTCGCCGAACCGATCGGACGACCCGCGGAGGTGCTGCCGCGCATCGCGTGGATCGATGCCGCGGAGACCGACGCGCGGCCTGTGCGGGCGTTGGCGCTGCCGGTGGCGTCGCTGGCGCTCGAACCAGGCGAGTGCACCACCCGACGGCTGACGCATGTCGCCCAAGGCGACCTCGATATCGTCGCGGTGATCGTCAAGGGTGGCGCCTTCCTGCGCAGTGCGCGGGTGACGGCGGGCGCCGCGATCACCGACATCCCTGACTTCCGCATGGCCTTCAACGAGCCGTTCGTCCTCCGGAATCCCCACCGCGTGGCTGCAGGCAGCGCGATCGTGGCCGAGCTCGGGTTCGACAACACCACCGACAATCCGCAGCAGCCGAGCGATCCACCGCTGCCGGTGCAGGCGGGACTGCCGCCGTTCGGCGAGGACGCGATCGTGGTCGTGCTCTACGCCAACGCGGCGTCGAGCCGATAGAGGCGCCGGTGCTGACTGAAACCACCGGAACCCGCGACATCGCGGCCCATGCCACGATCCTCCGCAGCCCGCTGCTGGCGGCTGCTGGTTTCGCGCATGCGTTCTCCACGCGCCTCGGCGGAGTGAGCGCGGCGCCCTTCGACACGCTCAACCTGCAGAGCGTGCAGGCGAATGCCCGCATCGCGCCGGGTGAGCCGCGCGACAGCGACGCCGCGATCCGCGAGAACCACGCGCGCTTCGCGGCTGCGGCGGGGATCTCCCACGACACCATCGTGGCGGATGTGAGCCAGGTGCACGGCTGCACGGTGGTGCCTGCGCGCGACACGCTCGCCACGCGCGTGGCTGCCGATGCGATCACGAGCGTGCGCGGCGGACACGCGGTGCTGGTGCGTGTGGCCGACTGCGTGCCCATCCTGCTCGCGTGCCCGCGCACGGGCGCCGTGGCCGCGGTGCACGCGGGCTGGCGCGGCGTGGTCGCAGGCATCGCGCCCGCCGCCGTGGCGGCACTCGTGGACCTCGGCGCCGACGCGCGCACGCTGCTCGCCGCGGTCGGGCCCTGCATCTCCGCGCAACACTTTGAGATCGGACCCGAGGTCGCAGAGGCGCTCGCTGGCGCCGGGCTCGCCGAGTGCGTCGTCGAGACGGGCGTCCACGGGCCCAAGCACCACGCCGACCTCGTGCGCGCGGTGCGGGTGCAGCTCGAACGCTGCGCGCTCGCGGCCGCGCATATCGACGCCGAGCCGCCCTGCACCTACGCCGACCGCACACGGTTCTTCAGCTACCGCCGCGACGGCGCCGCCAGCGGTAGGCTCGCGGCGATCATCGCGCCCCGCTGAGGGTCACTCGCACGGGGCTCCTTGCACGGAGTTCCGTGCACGGGGTCCCTTGCACGGGGTTCCTTGCACGGGATCACTCACACGCGGGCACCTCGCGCTGCGGGCCGCTCGCGCGCGACTTCCACCATACGCGGATCACATCGCCGTCGGCGGCGCCGCCCTGCGCTGGCTCCAGCGCGCAACCCGGCTGCAGCAGCGAATCGGGCGCGAAGGTCGGCTCGCGCCGATTGGTCACGCGTCCATCGGCGCCCACCGCCACGGCGCCGTCGCCCGGGAGCCCCGACAAGCGCGCGATCTGCGCGCCTTCGACGCCGCGATCGGGGTGAAGTGCCCGCGCGCGGTCGTCGAGGAGATCGATGCCGGGATCGTGGATGAGCGGGCGGCCGTCGACGACGGCGTACCGCCACGCGAACGCAGCGCCGCCCGCGCCGCCGAGCGGTCGACCCACGAAGCGCTCGAGTTCCGCGAGGTCCGCAGGCCACCGCCGCTCGGCGCGGCGGAACTGCTCGAGCGCGATCGCCGCCACCGCCGCATCGGACGAGGCGCGCAGGGCCCGCGGCTGCAGCGCCGCGCGGGAGAGGCCGGGAACGATCCACTCGAGCACCGCCCACGGACCCGTCTTGCGGGCCTCGAACTCGCGGTCGATGGCGACGAGTTCCGCGCGGGCGGCGTCGGGATCGGCGCTGCGCGAGAGCTCGCGCAACCGCCCGTAGTGGCTCAGGATCGCATCGCGCACCTCGGCGCGCGAGGGCGCCAGCGAGGCGGCGACGGGCGAGAGCAGGAACGCCATCGCGCCCGCTCCATCCTCGAGCAGCACGCCCTTGCGGCTGGCCTTCGTCGTCGCATCGGAGGCGATCATCCGCTCCCAGCGCGATGCCGCGTGGGCAAGCAGCACGCCATCGCCGCTGCCGTCGTCGGAGTAGACCCGCTGCAGCACATCGCGCACCAGCAGCTCCTCGGCCTCGAAGCCGCGGCCGATGTCGCACTGGTTGTCCGCCATCCATGCCCGCAGCGTGGAGAGCGAGGCGTCGTCGAAACGCTCGCCGTGGTTCTCGATGGCCGACACGACGGTGTGGGCGATGAGCGTCCGCTGCGCGCACTCGACGAGCAGGCCGATCAGGAAGTCGCACTCGCCCGCATGCCGCGCCGATGCGAGCGCCGACTCGATGTCGACCATGAAGTCGGCGGTGCGGCCTTCGGCTGCGGCGATCGCCGCATCGAGAACGAGGAGCCGCGTGCCGCTGCGCGTGGTCGCGAGCTGGGGCAGCAGGATCCCCAGCATGCTGCCGTCGACCAGCGGATGGCCGGCGGGGCTCGCGAGCGATTCGTCGCTCCAGCCAGGGTGGAAGAAGCGCATGAGCGCAGGCTCGGTGGCGGAGGTCAGGGTGAGCGGCATGCCGAGCACGGGACGCTCGCGCAGCCGGCGCAGGATCGCGAGCTGCGGTGCGAATTCCGCGAGGATCGCCTGCGCCTCCACCCGCGCCGCGCCGTCGTAGCCCATGCGGGTGACCAGCGCCTCGAGCGCGATCTCGCGCTCACCGAGGTCGGTCCGCGGTGCGCCGTCCGCGCCCGCGAACGCCTCGCGGTAGAGGTCGATCGCGCGGCCCTCGGCACCAGGCTTGGGCCGCGTGGCCTCAATGGCGGCGCGGCCGTCGAACGAGATCACCGGCTCGCGGAACTGCAGCGACACCGCCCACGCGAGATAGCCCGCGACCAGCACCGATCCAGCGCGCAGGCTCCACATGCACGCACCTCCGATGATGCGGTCGGCCACATGGCGCTTGGCGATGGTGGCACGGCGGATGTCGCGCGCGCTGCGCCGCACATCGCCGAAGTCGCGCACGAGCTCGTCGGCGCCGCGCCCGGCGGCGAGGCCCTCGCGGAAGTGCGATGCGAGTTCCGACGCCACATCGATCTGCTCGGCGGGCCGCAGCCGCGTGGACCGCGCGACCTGCTCGATGCAGCGGGCGACCACCTGGGGTAGCTCCGCCTCCGCGACTCGCGCGCGGACCGCGCGCCGGGTTCGTCCGAACATGTGTGGCTCCTCCGTGGCTCTCGGTGATCGATGGAATGCGGGTGATCGGTTCCGCTGGACGGCTCGACTGGCTTCGCGTGGGTCGGACGTGTCCTGCACCGTGGATGGCGGATCACGCTGGCAGCGCGGGCGGCCGCATGCCCGACCACTGGAGGCCGAGCGACGCCATCGCCCGCGTGATCTCGCGCCACTGGCCGGTGTCGTCGGCCAGGCGCGTCTTGCCCGCCTTGGTGAGCGAGTAGTACTTGCGCGGCCGCGCGCCGCCGTCCTCCCAGCG
>CAIOCH010000313.1 GCA_903856525.1 uncultured bacterium
CCGCTTCGATGTGCTCGGCTCGCGCGTGGAGCTGGTGGACGGACGGAGCCGAACCAAGGTGCAGTGCGCGCGCCTGCGCTACAGCGTGCGCGACGAACGCGTGGAGGCCGACGGACGCGACGGGTATCCGCTGCGCGTGGTGAGTAGCCGCCTGACCCTGGAGGGATCGCGCTTCTGGGCGTCGTTCCGCGAGGGTGTGGGTCGGCTCGATGGTGCGGGCAGCATGGCGTTCGCCCGCGGCGCGGCGCGGGATGTGGCCCTCCGCGACATGCGTTGGCTCGAGCTCGCGCCGGCGCTCGCTCCCGATGTGGCGCGCATGCTGGTGTCGGCCGACCCGGCGGCGGCGGTGCTGGTGCAGGACACCCCTCCCGGCGCGATCGATCCGGCGAGCATTCGCTTCGACCCTGCGCAGCAGGAGCTCGAGATCACCTGGAAGGGCGGCGTCGACCTTCGCTTTGCGGGCGACGGCGACAACGCGCGCATCGCGGGCGCGCGATTCGAAGGCGGAGTCGACGTCTTCGGGAGGCAGTTCGAGCTCGGGTCGCGCACGCTCGATGTGGCGTTCTCGCCCAAGGATTCGGAGCGCATCGAGGCCATCGTGGCCGATGGCGGCACGCGCGTGCGCCAGCTCGGTGGCTCGGGCGCCATGCAGGCCGAGCGGCTCGAGCTCTACCTCGGGGCCAACTCCAAGGGCGACTCGATCCCCCGCAAGCTCGTGGCCCGCTCCGCGGTCGAGGCCAAGGACGAGCGGCAGACGATCTGGACCGAGGATCTGGTGGTCACCTTCGCCGAGAAGCGCGTGGCGGGGGCGCCACCGGTCGTCAACACAGGCGCGCAGGCCGATGCAAGCCTCGGTGAGATCGATGTGGAGCTGGTCGAGGCCAAGGGTGGCGTGCAGGTGATGCTCGCAGAGGGCGCACGCGTGTTCGCCGACGAGCTCGCGGGCAACGCCCTCGAGCGGAAGCTCAAGCTCACGGGAGACAACGTCGCCATCGTGCGCTCGAACATCATCGCCGACAACCTGCGCGACCTGCGCTTCGATGACGCGGCGCGCAGCGCCCGCAGCGAGGGGCCGGGGAGGTTCCGTGCGTTCAAGAAGCCCATCGCGGTGGGCGAGGGTCGCATCGAGCGGCCCGATCCGAAGGACCAAGCCTCGCTGGATGCGTCGTGGTCGGGGCAGCTCGACTACGTCGAGTCCGCGGTGAAGCCGGCGATGGCGTCTGCGGACGGCGCATCCGCGCCTGCGGTGCCGCGAGGAGTTGCGGCGGCCGCCGGATCGCGCGGTTCCCTGGACCTGCGCGGCGATGTCAGGCTGCGCAGCCGTCCGAGCGAGCTCGTGAGCGACTCCGTCGACGCGAACTCGGTGGTGCTCGAGCTCGGGCTCGCGGACGCGAAGCAGGGCGCGGTTCCCGAGGCCGACGCAGCGCGCGCGCTCGAGCACTTCCTCGCGCGCGGGGATGCCCGCATCGAGAGCCGAACATGGACAACGGCCGATCACGCGGGCGAGCCCAAGCTTTTCCGCCTGACGGGCGACCACATCGAGTACGACCTGAGGACGCGCGAGGGATTGGTCGTGGGCAACGGCGGCCTGCTGGTGAACGTGCCTCCGGGCGCAGATGCGAAGGCTCCTGTGCGAACGGTGGGAGGTGCGACGCCGATCGGATTCGGTGCCGAGGGCGCGACCCGCTTCACCTGGCGCGAGAAGATGGAGCTCGACCACCTGATGGACGACCGCTACGCGGTCCGCATGCAGAGCCAGGTGGAGGTGCTGCACGCGGGCGCTCGTGACCAGGACCGGCTATCGATGCGCTGCGACGCGCTCGAGGCCAAGGTGCGGCGACCCGACGAGACGGCGGGTGCGAAGGCCACCTCCGGCGTCGACCTCGGCGGACCCGCGGAGCTGCTCGGTGTGAAGGGCACGGGCAACGTGTTCATCCGCACCCCGGGCCAGGACCTCGAGTGCGGCGAGTTCGACTATTCGGTGCAGAGCGGCATCGCCACGCTCAAGGCCGCGGAGGGTCGAGCGGTGACGGTGGTGTTCGCCAACCAGCCCACGCCGCTGCAGGCGGCGGAGATCGAGTGGGACCTGCGCGCGGGCACGCTCGAGATCCGCAAGCCCCTCGTCACCGGCGGTCGCTGAGCGGGGTCACCGCTGGGCGGCTTGCGCTAACCTGCGCGCGTGAACCTCACCTACGGAAGCTACCTCAAGGTCCCCGAGCTCCTCGCCCTGCAGCAGCCGCTCTCGAAGCATCCCCAGACGGGTGCGGCCGAGCATGACGAGATGCTGTTCATCGTGATCCACCAGGTGTACGAGCTCTGGTTCCGTCAGCAGCTGCACGAGGGTGATTTCCTCGCCAAGAGCCTGCTCGAGGGCAAGGTGCCGGAGTCGGGTGCGACGCTCAAGCGCATGCTGACCATCCTCAAGACGATGGTGCAGCAGATCGACGTGCTGGAGACCATGACCCCGGTGTCGTTCCTGTCGTTCCGCAGCTTCCTGTCGAACTCGAGCGGCTTCCAGAGCGCGCAGTTTCGCGAGTTCGAGTTCCTGCTCGGCAACAAGCACGCGCGCGTGCTCGCGCACAATCCCGAGGGAAGCCCGGAGCACCGCGCGATCGCGGCGCGCTGGCCGCAGCCGACGCTGTACGACGCGTTCGCGCGCTTCCTCGCGGCGCGCGGGCACAACGTGCCGAAGGCTCTGCTCGAGCGCGATGTGACGCAGCCGATGCAGGAGTGGCCCGAGATGCAGGACACGCTGCTCGAGCTCTACCGCAACCACCCGGTCGAGCGCGGCATGTGCGAGCTGCTCGTCGACCTCGACGAGGGCATCCAGGAGTGGCGCTACCGCCATGTGAAGATGGTCGAGCGCACGATCGGCTTCAAGCAGGGGACGGGCGGCAGCCCGGGCGCCGCGTACCTGCGGTCGACGCTGTTCAACCCGCTGTTTCCCGATCTGTGGGCGATCCGCACGAGGTTGTGAGCCCGACCGGAGAGTTCCCCGATGCGCTGCTCGGCCCCGTCGCTCCGCATGTGGCCCGCACGGATCGGTACGGGGTGTGGCGCCGTGGCGTGACGCGATACAGTCCACGCTCCGCCGAGGCCGCGAACCCACGGCGGAACTGGAGTCTCCATGCATATGCCGATGGGTGTCGTACTGGCCGCGTACCTCTGCACCTTCGCCGCCCACGCGCGGCAGGAACCCGTGCGGGTGGCGACCGTCGCCGATGACGGCCCGATCGCGGCGCCACCGGCCGATGCGGTGGAGGACGCGTGGCCCCGCGTGTTCCGCAGGGATGCGGGCGCGATCACCGTCTATCCGCCCACGCTCAAGTCGTGGACCGGCGACGAGGTGACGGGTGTCTGCGCGATTTCGGTCGCGACCGCGGATGGCGCGTCGCAGACCTACGGCACCATGTCGTTCAGCGCCATGACCGTGGTGAACAAGCTCAACCGCGTGGTGGATCTGTCGGGCGTTCGGATCACGGGCGTTTCGCTCCCTGAGAATCCCGCGGGTCAGGCGGCGATCCAGGATGCCCTCGCGGGTGCGTCGCGCGAGCGGGTGGTGCGCGTGTCGCTCGATCGTTTCGAGGCTGCAGCGCCGGGGATGACCGTTGCGCCCACGGTGCCTTCCGCGCCGTTGCGCAACGATCCGCCCGACATCCGCATCGTCGCCAGGCCTACGGTGCTGGTCCCCGTGCAGGGCGCGCCGGTGCTGGGTGACCTCGCCGGATCGACGCTCCAGCGCGTCCTGAACACGCCGATGCTGCTCGTGCGCGCGCCGTCGGGGGCGTACTGGCTCAAGATCGCGGACGGCTGGATGACCGCGGGCTCGCTGGCCGGCCCATGGACGGTGGGCAAGCCGACGGATCCGGCGTTCACCGACGCCGCGGAGTGGGCGCTGCGGCAGCCATCGATCAACCTGCTGGCTCCGACCGCGGAACACTTCGCGGGCTCAAACGGCGCGCAGACGATGTCGCTTGCCACGCTTGCGCCCGACATCGTCGTCTCGACCACGCCGATGGAACTCCTCGTGACCGATGGCGCGCCCGCGTGGCAGCCGCTCGGCGACTCGGGACTGCTGTACGCGGCCAACACGAGTGCGAACATCTTTCAGTTGCGGTCGACGATGACGCTCTTCGTGCTGGCATCGGGCCGCTGGTTCACGGCGACCTCTCCGGGCGGGCCCTGGTCGTTCGTTCCTGCGGCGGAGCTTCCCGCGGAGTTCCGCATGATTCCCCGCGAAAGCGCCAAGGAGAACGTGCTGGCGTCGGTTCCGGGCACGCAACAGGCGCAGGAGGCGGTGATCGCCAATGGCGTGCCGCAGATGGCGAAGGTGCCGCGCGCGCAGTCGATGCCAATCCCCGATCTCGGCGCCGCCGCGCCGCGGTGGGAGCGGATCGAAGGCACCGACATCGAGGTGTTGGTGAATTGCACGACGCCCGTCCTCCGCACCGCGCCGGACGCCTATTGGTCCGTCGTCAACGGCATCTGGTTCACCGCGCCGTCGCTCTCGGGCGCATGGCGGGTGGCGACGCTGGTCGATGCGCGGATCTACGCGATTCCTCCGTCGAGTCCGTACTACTTCGTCACCTATGTGCGCGTCTACAGCGTCACGCCCGAGTACGTGGTGATGGGCTACACGCCTGGGTACTTCGGCGCGTACACGCAGGGTGGCGTGGTGGTGTACGGGACGGGCTACACCTACGTGCCGTACTGCGAGACGATGTGGGTGCCCGCGCCGTGGACCTACGGATGCGGAGCCTCGATGTACTACAGCCCGTGGGGCGGATGGGCCTTCGGCTTCGGCTGCGGCATGGCCGTGGGCTGGGCCGTGGCCGAGAGCAACTGGTGCTGCGGCGCCTACCCCTACTGGGGACCATACGCGACGAGCCTCGGCGCGCATGGCGTGTACGCATGGGGGCCCGGCGGCTGGGCGGCGACCACCGGCAACTGCTACCAGCACTGGAACGGCGTGACCACCATGACCCGCTCGAGTGCGGGATACAACGCATGGACAGGCAACGCCTGGGCGACGCACACCGCGAGCTCGTACAACTCGGTGACGGGTGCTCGCGCGGCTGGGCAGCGCGGCTATGTCGAGAACGCCTACACCGGCAACTGGGCTGATGGCGCGCGCGGCGCCGGCTACAACCCGACCACGGGTCGCTACGCGGCCGGCAAGGGCGTCGTGGCCGGCGACCAAGGCGGCGCCGAGGTGGGCGCGGGACGCGTGACCGTGGGCAACGCGCGCACGGGAAACAGCGCGACGGTGACCGCGGTGAAGACCGACGAGGGATCCTGGGGATCGGTGCGCACCGACGACGGCGGCGCGGTGGCGCACAACGGCGAGGTGTACGGCATGCACGACGGCAACGCCTACCACTACAACGAGTCGACCGGAACCTGGCAGCGCTACGAGAACGGATCGTGGAGCGATGTGAAGGACCGCGACACGGTCCGCTCGCTGGAGAGCCAGGCCTCGGCTCGCGATGCCGGCGACAGGCGCGCGAGCAACTCGAGCCGTTGGCAGTCGGGTGGAGAGGGCTTCAGCGGTCAGCGCTCGACCGGCACCCGCAGCACCGGCAGCTGGGGCGGCGGCCGGTCCTCGGGTGGCGGAGCTCGCGGCGGCAGGCGCTGAGCCGACGGAGGTTGGCGATCACACTCCGGCGAGCACGCCGTCGCGGTCGCGGGGCATGAGATTGGCGCGGCGCGGAAGCGGCGCATCGAGCGGGCTCTGCACGCCGCACTCGGCGCAGAGGAGCCGGCTGGTGATCTCGCTCGCGAGGAAGATCACGGGCAGTCCCGAGCCCGGGTGCGTGCCGCCGCCGACCATCCAGAGATTCTCGAAGCCCTGCAGCTTGTGCTGCGGGCGCCAGTGCAGCATCTGGGTGATGTTGTGCGCGAGGTTGAAGGTGGCGCCGTGGTTGATGTTCTGCGCCCGCCAGTCGTCGGGCGTGAACATGATCTCGGCCTTCACGCGCCGGGCGGCGTCGGGAATGCCCATCACGCTCTCGAGGCGCGCGAGCGTCTCCTCGCGCAGGCCGGGCGCGGCCTTGCTCCAGTCGATCGGCGCGCCGTCGGCGGCAGCCTTCAGGTTCGCGGTCGGCACGAGCACATAGAGCGAGCTGTCGCCTTCGGGGGCGAGCGTCGGGTCGATGCGGCTCGGGTTGCAGACGTAGAACGAGGCGTCGTCGGAGAGGCGGCCTTCACCGATGTCCGCGAGGTTCTGGCGGTACTTCGTGGACGTGTAGATGGTGTGGTGGGGCAGCTCGACCTCGCCCTCCATGCCCAGATACAGCATGAAGGTGCTGCAGGAGTAGCGCCGCGCGTCGATCGCGGCATCCTTGTGGCCGGCGGTGCGGAGCTTCTCCGGAATGAGGTTCTTGAGCGCCCAAGTGGCGTCGGCGTTGATGACCACGTGGTCGAAGCGCTGCGCCTTGCCGTGGACGACCACGCCGGTGGCGCGCTGGCCCTCGAAGAGGATCTGCTGCACGGGGCTCGAGGTCTCGATGCGCGCGCCGAGCCGGGAGGCGGCCTCGGCCATGGCGGTCGTGAGGGCGTTGCAGCCGCCGATGGGGTGCCACACGCCGTACTCGTACTCGATGAACGGCAGGATCGAGAACAGGCTCGGGCACTCGAACGGGCTCATGCCAAGGTACTTGGACTGGAAGCTCATCGCCAGGCGCGATTCCTCGGCCTTGAAGTACCTCTTGAGGTGCGTGTAGATCGACTCCCACGGGCGCAGGACGGGTGCGACCTTCATGGTGTCGAGGTTCATGAGGTCGGCGAGACCGCGGATCGGGCTGCGCAGGATCGGCTCCATGAGCGCGAGCTTGCGGCGGTTGTCGGCGATGAAGCGGAGGAACGCGGCTCCATCGCCCGGCTGCACG
>CAIOCH010000314.1 GCA_903856525.1 uncultured bacterium
CCGGCGGTAGAAGTAGGCATCGGTCGCGCGGAGGGGAACCTCCTCGATGTCGGCGTAGAAGTGGTCGACAAGCGCACCGTGCACGCGCTCGGCGGTCCACAGCGGCACCGCCGACGCGGGATCGACGCGACGGATGAGATTGTCGGCGCTCTGCCGGTAGGGCGAGTCGGGGTGGCGGGCCAGGAAGTCCTGGAGCGCGGCAAGCGCCGCAGCGGCAGCCGTGGTGTCGCCAGGGTCCTTCAGTGCGAACTCGATGCGGGGGTGGACCTCGTCGCGCCATGCCTGCACCGAGCGCCATGCGGGACCGCTCCGCTGCGAAGCCTCGAAGCCGCCCAGCAAGCCCATGCGCTGCAGCGTGCCGCCACGCTCGGCGAGGACCGCGTCGAGCCGCTCGATGAGGTCGGACTCGACCGACACGCTTGCACCGATCTTCCGGTCGTCGAGGGCGGCCAGCGCAGTGGCAAGCTCCTCGCGGCGCGACTGCGCTTCCTTGAGACGGTTGCCCACGCCCTCCATGCGCAGCCGCAGCCGCGATTCCTGCACATCGGCGCCCGCGATGTCGAGGAGCGTGCGCTCGATGGTCCCCTTCGCGCGCTCGAGCGCCGTTGCATAGGCGCTCCATCGTCCGAGATCGAGCAGCTCCGCTGGCTTCCAGCGGTCGGGGAGCGGCCAGTCGGCGAGCATGCTGTCGACCGCGGAGAGCGCCGCGTCGGTGGTGCGGGTGTCAACCCCGTCGCGCTCGACCAGGCGCTCGGCATGCAGCCGCTCGATGAGGGCGATCCGCTGCGACTCCGCCTCGAGCCGGGCGCGGGGCGTCGCCGCCGTGATCGCGGTGGCGATCTCCACGAGACGCTTGCGCGTGGCCGCACGGGCGAGCTCGCGCTCGAGCGCCTCGAGTTCTGCGGCGAGCTGGGTGCGCTCGACATCCCAGTTGCGTCCGAGCTCGTCGGTGCGGGCGAGCAGCGCCGACATCTCGGCGCTGGCGAGTTCGGGATTCGCGCGGACCTCGGCTGCGAGATCCCGGGCAACGGGCGCATCACCGGCCTCAACGGCCTTGAGCAGCACGGCGTAGGCGCTGTCGCGCGCCACCGTGCGCGAGTACACGGCCACCGCCATCCACCCGGCGGCCAACACCGCCGCCGCAGCAGCAAGCGAGGCCACGAGGATGACGCGGTGGCGGCGGCGGGCGCGATCCCGCTCCGCGTCGATCCACGCGTGTGCACGCGCCACCACGCCCTCGGGCGCTGACCGCCCGCTGTCGCGCAGCGCCGCCAGCAGCCGCTCGACCTCCGCAACCGGCTGGCGACCATCGAGCGCACGCTCGAGCCGCTCGACCATGCCATCGAACTCGGATTGCCGGCGATCCTCTTCCGCGGCGGTGCCCAGCCATGCGAATCCCGGCGCCACGACGGCCTGCAAATCCTCGCTCGGCATGCGGCCTGTCTCGTGGAACACCGCGGCCCACGCGGCCTCGAGCCGCTCGAGTGCATCGCGGTCCATGAGTGCCGAGGCATCGTGGATCTGCGCCGCAAGCTCGGCATAGCGGTCCCCCGCCTCCTCCGCGCGGAGCGGCTTGAGCCTGTGGTAGATCTCGTCCTTGAGGCCGCGCGGCACGGGCGCCACCCACTGGCGCGTTGCCAGTGCCGTGAAGGCCTCCTCGAGCTCGGCGCGCGAGGCGCTGGCATCGGTCCGCATCTCGGCGATTCGCTTCACCCACTCGCGCTCAAGCGCATCGATCTGGTCCAGCCACAGACGGTTGCGCCCGTCGGCCTCACGGAGCTTGCGGAGGATGGCGAGGCGGTTGCCGACAGGCTCGTGTCGCAGCGCGGCCACGCGCAGCGCGTCGAGCAGCGGCCGCAGGCGCGTCGCCTGGTCGACGAATGACGCGAGTTGGTCGACATCGTCGGCGGTCGGCAGCGCGATCGGATCGGCGCCGACGTCGACCACCGTGCTCCAGAACCGCGCGATGGCCGCCGATGCGCGCGGAAAATCCGCCAATTCCTGCGCCTGCCGCGTGAGATCGGGGAAGTCCTCGATCACGGAGGCCGCCTCGCTCACCAGTCCGCGCGAGGCGAACTCCCGCGCGCGATCGATCGCGCGCCGGATGCCGTGGACCATGCGCTCGACATCGCCGCGCAGCGCCTCGAGGCCCACCTCATCGACGGCGGTGAGCCGGGCCTGTGCGTCGATCGCCTCACGGATCATTCGGATGCTGGGGACATGGGACATGGTCGGGAACTCGGGAAGCGGTGCAGAAGCGGGCAGGACGCTGGATCAATCGCTCGACGTTTCGAAACTGGTCGGCTCGGGTGCGCGCGGAGCGCTCAGTCCCGCATGAGGATGACGACTCCCAGGACGAGCGACGCGAGCAGCGCCATGGCGGCGATGCCGAAGAGGATGTAGGCGAGGAAGTCGGAAGAGCCGACGCCGATGCGGCTCGCGACACTTCGGTGATCCGACTCCCACGGCGCGCGCGCCGAGCCGAGTGCCGATGGCGCACGGGCCTCGCCATCCATCGGCGTTGACAGGCCAGCGATCCGTTCGGTCGGGGCGAACGGGGTCACGGACGCACC
>CAIOCH010000315.1 GCA_903856525.1 uncultured bacterium
CTTGACGGATTACCAGCCCTAGAGGTCCTATAACAATTCACGCACGCCGACAAGAAAGGGGCGGCCTAGGCCGCCCCTCGTGTCATCCTCAGGCCGTGTGGAGCTGAACCGGTTCAGCCGGCCCACACCCGCACGGGAACGGGGTTCACTTCAGGTTCTCTTCGGTCGACGCAGCCGGAGCAGTCGTCGTCGGCGAGGCCACGGTCGGGGCCGCCTCGCTCGGGCTGAGCGAGTTGGTGGGCATCGCCACCAGGTAGACCTCGACGCGACGGTTCTTCTCGTTGCCGTTGCGGGCGTTGGTGGCGATCGGGCGGAACTCGCCGTAGCCGCCAATCATGAACCGATTCGAGCCGACGCCGTCGCGCACGAGCGCCTCGCGCACCGAGATGGCGCGGTGCGCCGACAGATGCACGTTCGTCGGATGCTCCTTCAGGGTCGCGGGCTTGGAGATGCGCACGTTGTCGGTGTGGCCGACCACGCGGACCTCGAGGTTCTGCGCCGCGTCGCTGTTGAGGATCGACGCGAACTTCTCGAGCACAGCGTCGGCCTTCGAGCTGAGCTTGGCGCTGCCGGAGTCGAAGGTCACGTCGCTCTTGAAGCGGATGATGCCGGTCTTCTCGTCGAACTCGAGCACGTCGGGATACATCTCCACCAGCTGCACGATCATGTTGCTCACGTCGTCCGGCAGGGCCTTCTGGCCGATCTGCGCGATGAGGTCGTCGATCTGCTTCTTGAGCGCGTCGATCTCGGCCTGGTTTCCGCCGTTCTGGATCGAGGTCAGGCGGGCCATGGCCTCGCCGAGCTGCTTGCGGAGCATGTCCTCGTTCGCACGCGAGGTGTCGAACTCGTTCTGCAGCTGGAGGAGCTGCTGCTCCTTCGAGCGATAGGCGTTCATGAGATCGTCGTACTGGCTCTGCGGAACGCAGCCTGCGAGCGCGATGAGGGCGGCACCGGTGAGGGGGATGAGTGCAAGGCGCATGACTTTCCTTACTGTGGGCGTGACTGTGGTCGTGAAGGACTTCCAACACCCGAGCCGCCGGAATGCGTGCGTCGGGAAACGTCGCACGCGTCCGATGCGGCGACGGCAACTTTCTCTGGACAAATCAAGAGGGGCAGCGAACTGCGCCGCGATTGTAGTCACTTTCCGCGGTCGCGGGGCGCGTCAGGAACGCGCGGCGATGCGGGACTGCAGTGCGGGAAGGCTGAACGCCTCGTCGAACTCGTAGACGCAGTGGAAGTCGTCGAGGGTGTCCTCGGTGCTCTTGGACAACCTGCCTGCCTCGATGAGCAGGTAGACGATCTGACCGAAGTCCTCGGTCCGCGAGATGTTCCAATGCCGTAGGACGCAGGGGGCCAGCATGCCGAAGCGCTCGATCGCGAACTCACGGAGTCCGAGGCAGAGCTGCTGCCCCGTGACGTGCCGCATATCGGGGAGGGGCAGGCCCTCCGAGAGGTACTGGCCGAACGCGCGCTCTGTGGTAAACCCAAGCCCGTCGACAACGAACTGGAACGCCGCCGCCGGGTAGCAGGAGTCCTGCAGGGCGGGGTGCGGGAGTTCGGCGTTGGAGTGCGTCGTGGCCACGGCCATGTCAGTGTATCGGCGCGGGAGCGGATTCCACTCAAACATCGGGGATTCCCGCGGTTGGGCAGACGAGGCGTCCTGCGACCGCGGATTCGCACCTTGGCGCGGAGGCTCCTGCACGCCGCTGTCCGCATGCGCTACCTTCCGCACATGCACTCGGACGGCACCAAGGACGCCCCGTCTCCCGATGCGGGTACGCCTGCAAGCCCAGCGGTGGGACGTGCGCGGCCCGATCTGCGAACCCTGCATCTCTGGCAGCTGCAGCCGGTTCGCGACGTGCTCGTCATTGCAGCCATTGCGGGCACGGTGTACGCGGGCTACGCGATCCGCACGGTCACGATCCCGCTGCTTGTGGCACTGCTGCTGGCGTACCTCTGCGAGCCGGTCGTCGCGCGGCTCACGCGCTCGGGGCGCATGGGCCGGCCCATGGCGGTCAGCGTCATCTTCGGCGCGCTCACCGTGCTGCTCGGCGCGACCCTCGGCCTGGCGATCCCACTCGCCGTGGGCCAGACCATCTCCTTTGGGAACAGCCTGCGCAGCGGCAAGTACGACGCGGCCATCGAGAAGGCCGTTGGCTTCGTGCCCGAAGAATACCGGTCCGAGGTCCGCGAGTGGACCGATCGCATCATTCACCCGCGCTCCGTGAACGAGGCCCAGGCGTTGCGGCGGACGACTGCGGACGACACACCGGCCGACGATCAGCGCGACCGGGAGCCCCAGCTTGGCGGACCGGCCACAGAGGCCTCGGCCGGGTTGGCGTCGGAGCCGGCGGGCTCTGCGTGGAGCATCGACCGAGGGGTGCTCTCGCTGCTCGGCGTCGGTTCGCAGCGGGTGTATGCGTTCTCGCTCTTCGTGCTGCAGATCGGGCTGGTTGCCTTCCTCATCCCGTTCTATTTCTACTACTTCAGCGTCCATTGGCCGTCGATCGTTGGATTCCTCCGTGACCTCGTGCCGTCGAAGGACCAGCCTCGGGTGTTCGAGATCGCGGCGGAGATGGACCGCGCGGTCGCTGGATTCGTGCGCGGCCGCATCGTCATCTGCGTTGCGATGGGCGTCATGTTCGCCATCGGCTGGCAGCTCTGCGGGGTCCCGTACGGCATCGCGCTCGGCCTGCTCATCGGCGCCTTCTCCATCGTTCCGTACCTCGGTGGCATCGGCGTGCCCGTCGCCATCGGATTGCTCGTGGCCGACCAGTTCAGCCTCGAGGAGGCGGAGCGCATGAGCCTGTGGGGAATGCTGCTCTGGCCGACACTCGTGTTCGTGGTCGTGCAGTCGATCGAGGGCTACGTGCTCACGCCGATCATCGCGGGCAAGGCCACCAATCTCGACCCCGTCACCATCGTGGTGGCGATCCTGGCTGGTGGAACGCTCGCGGGTGTGTACGGCATGCTGCTCGCGATCCCCATCGCGGCATGTGGAAAGATCGCCGCTTCGCGCCTGCTCCTCCCGCGCGTACGGGCCTGGGCGCAGGGCAGGGCGTCGGATCCCCTGCCCATCAACCACAACTGAGTCCGAAGACAGTTTCAATCGCCGCGCACAACATGAAGCTCTCCACCCTCGTTTCCGACTTGGCCCCAGGCCCGACCGCCTCCGTCGTGCGTTGCGATGGCAACGATCCCGACATCTGGAGCCTTGCCGAGGACTCCCGCCGCGTGCGGCAGGGCGCGCTCTTCCTCGCGCGGGCCGGAACCAAGACCGACGGCCGTGCATTCATCCAGGACGCCGTATCGCGCGGTGCGACGGCGGTGCTCGCGCCTTCAGGAAGCGCTCGTCCCGAGGGACTGCCGCCGTCCCTCGCATGGTGCGAGTCTGCCGATCCGGCGGAGGCTGGCGCGTGGATCGCCGAGCGGTTCCACGGGCGGCCCTCGCGCACGCTGGACCTGGTGGGCGTGACGGGCACCAACGGCAAGACCACGATCGCCTACCTCGTGCAGCAGCTGCTCGCCTTCGCGGGCCTGCGTTGCGGCCTCGTGGGTACCGTGGAGATCGATGATGGTCGCGAGCGCGTTCCGAGCCAGCTCACCACGCCGCCTGCGCTCGAGCTGTCGGAGCTCTTTGCGAGAATGGTCGAGCACGGTTGTCGTGCGGCGGCCATGGAGGTCTCGAGCCACTCGCTCGACCAGAAGCGGGTGGCGGCCCTGGCGTTCCGCACCGCCATCTTCACCAACCTCACGGGCGACCACCTCGACTACCACGGAACCATGGAGCAGTACGCCGCCGCCAAGGCGCGGCTGTTCGGCATGCTCGATGCCGATGGCACCGCGGTGCTCAACTGCGATGATCCATGGCATGCATCGATGCTGCCGTCGCGGCTCGGTTCATCGGCGAAGGTGCTGCGGACGAGCCTCATGGATCCCGCCGCCGAGTGCCATGGCACCGTCCACCGCATGGGGCTCGAGTCGATGGATGTCACCTACCGCGGTCCTTGGGGCATCATGGAGGTTCGCCTCCCGCTCGTGGGGCGCCACAACGCGATGAACGCGCTGCAGGCCGCCGCCGCGGCATGGTCCCGGGGAGTGGACGGCGAGCGCATCGCCCGCGCGCTGGCCGCTTGCCACGCGCCGCCGGGTCGGCTGCAGCCCGTTTCCGTCGGCGGAGCGGGATTCAGCGTGCTCGTCGACTACGCCCACTCCGACGACGCGCTCGCCAATGTGCTGCGGGCGCTGCGTCCCACCGTGCCGAGCGGCGGTCGGTTGCGGGTCATCTTCGGCTGCGGCGGCGACCGCGATCGGACCAAGCGCCCGCGCATGGCCAAGGCGGCCTGCGACGGGGCCGACGATGTGATCGTGACCAGCGACAATCCGCGCACCGAGGATCCCGACGCGATCATCCGCGAGATCCTGGCAGGCGTGCCCGCGGAGGCGAGCGGCAGGGTGATGGTCGAGGCGGATCGTGCGCGCGCCATCGCGCTCGCGGTGAGCACGGCCCGCGAGGGCGACATCATCCTCATCGCGGGAAAGGGCCACGAGGACTACCAGATCATCGGCACCGAGAAGCGCAGTTTCGACGACCGGCGCGAGGCGGAGGCGGCGCTGCGACAGCGCGTGTCGCGATGAGTCCGGAGGCGATCGCGGCGCGTGCATGCGCCAGCCGATCCGTGCATCGGGTGGCGCGTCCGCCCGGCGACGGATGAAGGATCGCCCGGGGGATGCATGGCGTGCGGAGATCACCAGTGAGGATGACGTGCAAGGAGTCTGCTCTATGGCGAGTGCGTTTCGCGTCCACTGTCCATCGTTTCAATCGATCGTGATCGCAACCCGGGGCGACGTGCTGAGCCGTCCTGCGGCGGAGCCGTCGAGTCTCACCACGGACACGCGCGACGAGCTGCGTGGCGCGTGCTTCGTCGCGCTGGCCGGGGAGCGGTTCGACGGGCACGCTTTCGTCACCCAGGCCGCGGAGGCGGGCGCGACGATGGCGATCGTGGAACGCGAGCCGTCGATGGCCGACCGCGCTGCGCTCCCCGAGGGGTTCGGTCTGCTGCGTGTCCGCTCCACACGCGCGGCGCTGGGTGCCATTGCGCACGCATGGCGCCGCAGCCTGCTCAAGCTGCGCGTCGTCGGAGTGACGGGCAGCGCGGGCAAGACCACCACGCGGAGGTTGCTCGAGGGCATCCTTTCGGCGGCGGGCCCGACCCACGCGAGCGCGAAGAGCTTCAACAACGACATCGGCGTGCCGCTCACACTGCTCGCAACATCCGACGACGCGCGCTTTCTGGTGGCGGAGATCGGCATGAACCACCCAGGGGAGATCCTGCCGCTGACCGAACTCTGCGAGCCCGAGGGCGCCATCATCACCCTCGCGGGCCGTGCCCATCTCGAGGGCCTCGGTTCCGTCGAAGCGGTCGCCACCGAGAAGGCATCGATCCTCGAGGGTGTCTTCGGGCATGGATTCGGCATCGTGAACGGCGACAATGCACCACTCATGGCCGCGGTCGAGCGGCTCGTGGAGACGGGCCGCGCCCCGGAGCGGATCGCCCGCTTTGGCACCGGCGCGGGTTGCGACTACAGGCTCGCGGGCCGCGCGGCCACCACGGCGGGACAGCGGATCGAGGTTCGGTTTCCCCGCATCGCAACGGCGCCCGGGGACGACGGTGAGCGCTCTCCCATCGATCGCAGCCGCTGGTTCGAACTCCGCATGCCCGGTGAGCACAACGCCCGCAACGCCGTCGCCGCCATCGCAGCGGCCTGCGAGATGGGCATCGACCCCGAGACCATCGCGCGGGGACTCGCCACGGTCGAGCCCGCCGATATGCGCCTGGAGCGGGTCGAGGTCGCGGGGCGGTCGGTGTTCAACGACGCCTACAACGCCAATCCCGACGCCATGATCGCCTCGCTGGCGGCTTTCCGCGAACTTGCAGCCGAAGCTCCTCGGCGGGTGGTGATCCTCGGCGAGATGCGGGAACTCGGCGCCGAGGCGAGGGCCCTGCACGAGGAGGTCGGTCACCACGCCGCCGGCGTCCTCGGCGCAACCGACGCCCTTGTGGCAGTGGGGCCGCATGCGTCAGCCCTGGTTTCAGCCGCCCGTCGGTCCGGATTCACCGGCGACAGCCTCTCCAGCGAGGCGTTCAGCGAGCCTTTCGCCCTCGAGACCGCGACCTTGGCGCCCGAGGGCAGCGCGATCCTGCTCAAGGGCAGTCGCGGCGCGCGAATGGAGAGATTCCTCGAGCCACTCCGAAACGCCTTCGCGGGTACGTGACTTTGAAGCACACTCGCCTCTTTTTCCGATAGTGCGGGACCGCGAATGCTCTACTACCTGACGACTGCCTTCGAGGGATGGGTCGGCAACAGTGTGTACTGGGTGATCCAGATCTTCACCCAGTTCCACTTCCGCGCCTTCGCCGCCCTCATCTTCTCCTTTCTGTTCGTGCTGCTGCTCGGGCCGCGCACGATCAAGCGTCTCACCGCGCTCAAGGTCGGGGACAACCCCGAGTTCTACAACTCGGATCTCAACATCCTCAACCAGGGCAAGAAGAACACGCCCACGATGGGCGGCATACTCATCGTCGGTGCGATCGTCGCGTCGGTGGTGCTGTTCGCAGACGTCGTTGGCTCGCGGTACGTGCACCTCTCCGTGCTCATCCTTCTCTGGCTCGCGGGCGTGGGAATGTTCGACGACTGGCTCAAGCTCACGGCGGCGCGCCGCGCGGCGGGCACCCGTGAGGGTCTCTTCGCGTGGGAGAAGCTGCTCTTCCAGCTCGGTGGTGCGGGCCTCGTCACATTCTTCCTGTACAGCGTGTCATCGGGAGAGACCGACACTTCGGCCATCTCCATGAACTGGCCCTTCCAGCGCACCTACGAGCCGCAGGAGTTCGCCGACATCAAGGCGCTCGGCACCTTCACGCTCAATCCCAACCTGTGGATCATGGGCATCATGTGGTTCATGATCGTGGGCACCCTGTTCATCGCGGGTACCTCCAACGCGGTCAACATCGCCGACGGCATGGATGGACTCGCGGCGGGCACCATGTCCATCGCCAGCATCGTGGTCATGGTGCTGTGCTTCATCGCCAGCAGCCGCGACTGGTCGCTCCTCCTGCTGGTGCCGTACGTGCCTGGCTCCAAGGAGCTCATCGTGGTCAGCGGCGCCATGGCGGGGGCCTGCCTCGGATTCCTCTGGTTCAACTGCAACCCGGCGCGGGTGTTCATGGGCGACACGGGCTCGCTTGCCCTGGGCGGGCTACTGGCCTTCATCACGGTGGCCATCCGCCAGGAGGCGCTGCTCCTCCTCATCGCCGGCATCTTCTACCTCGAGCTTGCGAGCGTCATGCTCCAGGTGGGCTACTTCAAGTCAACGGGGGGAAGGCGGATCTTCCGCTGCGCACCCATCCACCATCACTTCCATCTGGGCGGTTGGAGCGAGAGCCAGGTGGTGGTTCGGTTCTGGCTCATCACCGCCATTCTGGGCGCCATCGCGCTGGCGTCGATCAAGGTGCGCTGACAGGCCGCACGTTCGCGTGCAGCGCCGTGGCACGGGCGCCGTCCAGATCTCCCCGCGCGCTCCACTTCGGTGGGAACCTCGCGTACCCTGCTGCGGATGTCAGGTCCACTCACACGCTTCGTTGGCGGGACAAGCGGTCGGAGCCGCGGTGGGTCGCTCTCGTCGCGGCGCGCGGCGCTGCTCGGCCTCGTGGCGTCATCGGTGCTGGTGGTCCTTCTCCTGCAGGTGGTGCGGCTGTCGGTGGCCGAGCACGGCGAGCACCTGCGCAACGTCGAGCGGTTCCTGGCCGAGACCAAGTGGCTGCCTGCTGCCCGGGGCAGCATTCGCGACAGGCATGGCGTGGTGCTGGCCATGGACCGCACGGCCTGGGACGTCCTGCTGCAGTACGACGCCATCGACGGCGGCTGGGCGCGCGCAAAGGCGCGGCGTGCGGCACTCGAGGCCGTTGGTCGGGAGGCTTGGCGCGAGCTCTCGCCTGAGGCACGCGATTCCGAGATCGATCGCCACGAGGAGGCCTTCACGCGCATCCTCGAGGAGCGCGTGTATCTGCCACTCATGCAGTCTGCGGGATGGTCGCGCGGTGACCTCGCCGCCCGGCTCGAGGAAATCGCCATGCGCGTCGAGAAGCAGGCGGTGAACTACCGCGAGACACGCAAGGAGGCGCTGCGCCGCAAGTACGGCGGCGATGCCCCTATCGCGGTGATCGAGAGGGAACGCGCGCCCAGCCAGCTCGACGCCCATGTGGTCCTCGAGAATGTGGCACCCGAGGTGGCCTTTGCGTTCCAGCAGCTGGCGGTCGAGTTTCCAGGCACCGTCACGGTCGAGCCCTCGATGAAGCGGGTGCGTCCGTTCGACGAGGCCACCGTGCAGGTCTCGCGCGCATCGTTCCCATCTCCGGTCCGCGCCAGCCGCGACGTGACGCTCACCATCGACGGCGTTGCGGACCACATCGTGGGCTACCTGCGCGGCGTGTACGCGGAGGATGTCTCGGCCCGCCCATTCCGCACCGAACTCGGCGAGGAAGATCTCAAGGGCTACCGCGAGGGGCGCGACATCATTGGCTCCCGCGGCGTGGAGCGCACCGCGGAGCAGTACCTGCGCGGCACGCGCGGCAAGGTGGTGAGTGACCTGCGCGCGGGCACCGAGGAGCGGATCGATCCGCAGCCGGGGCTCGACGTCGATCTGACCATCGACATCGCGCTGCAGGCGAGGCTGCACGCACTGCTCATGCCCGAGGTCGGGCTTGCCCGCATCGACCAGTACCAAGTCGGATGGGACAAGGACGGCAATCCCAAGCAGGGGCCGCTCCCCGTGGGAACGGAGCTCAAGGGCGCCATCGTTGTGCTCGATGTCGACACGGGCGGAATCCTGGCGGCCGTGAGTTCGCCCACGCTCGCCGACGGCCGCGCGATGTCGCGGGACGATCGCGCACGCGAGTTGCCGTCGATGTTCCGCGCCTTCGAGGGGGTGTATCCGCCGGGCTCGATTCTGAAGCCCATCATGCACTGCGCGGCAGCGGCGGAGGGGCTGGTGCAGCCGGGCGAGAAGATCGAGTGCGCTGGACACTACCTACCCGAACGCAACGACATGCTCCGCTGCCATGTCTACCGGCCTGCGGAAGGCCGCACGGGGACGCATGGGCCGCAGGATGCACCCGGGGCGCTGGCGCGCAGCTGCAATATCTTCTTCTACACGCTCGGTGACCGCCTTGGCGTGGATCGGCTCATTCCGTGGCTGCGGCGCTTCGGGATGGGCGGCAGGCCAGATGCTGGACTTGCCTACGAGCGGCAGGCGCGCGTGGGGGGCGGTTCCGAAACCCGGACCGTCGTGGCCGGTGAAGCCCCCGGATCGTTGCCTGATCCTGCCGCGGCGGGTACGCGCCGCGATCGCGTGTCGGAGGCGCTGCTTGGCATCGGTCAGGGCACACTCACATGGACGCCGCTGCATGCAGCGCAGGCATACGCCACGCTCGCGCGGCGAGGCGTGGCGGTGCCGCCCACGATCTTCAAGGTGATGGAGGGTGAGCGGAGCAGCGTGGATCTGGGGGTACCCAGCTGGGCGATCGACGAGTGCTTTGAGGGTCTGCGTCTGGCGGTCGAGGCCGGCTTCGGCAGCGGACACCACATCACCCTTCGCGACGGCACCCGCGAGCCACTCTTCGATCTTCCCGGCGTCCGCCTGTGGGGCAAGACGGGAACCGCCACGGCGCCGCCGCTGCGCGTGGACCTCGACGGAAACGGCGTAGAGGAACGCGTGCAGACCGATCACGCCTGGTTCGTCGGGTTCGTGGCTGGGGAGGATGGCCGTCCGCGCTACTCGATCGCGGTGCTCCTCGAGCACGGTGGATCCGGAGGCAAGGTCGCGGGTCCCGTGGCAGCGGAGACCATTCGCGCGCTTGTCGCGGAGGGCTACTTCACCGCCGAGCGCTCCAGTGGACGGCCCGCTGGAGGCCGCGGCGGATGAGCCGCTGGGGCTACACCGCCACGGGCCTGTACAGCGGCACCGACGCCCGTACCCGCCTGGGACTGCGACTGGCCACACCTGCGTGGTTGTGCGTGGCCGCGGCGGTGTTCCTCTCCCTGATCGGCATCGCGGCGATCGGCACCACGCGCCCGGAACTCGCCAGCAGGCAGGCGGTCTTCCTACTCGTGGGCGTGGTGGCGGCAGCCATCACCACCCTCGCGCCGCCGAGGGCCCTGCGCAATCTCTCGTGGGTGTTTCTTGCCATCGCCGTCGCGCTGCTGGTGTTCGTGCTGCTGCCGTTCGTTCCCAAGTCGCTCGTCACGCCACGGAACGGATCTCGCGCCTGGATCAACCTCGGTGTATCCGACTTCCAACCATCCGAACTGGCGAAGATCGCCTTCATCCTCTGTCTCGCGCAGTGGTACTCGCTGCAGGGCAGTCCGCGTTCGCTGCGGGCGCTTGTCGTGCCTGCAGTCCTTGCGGCCCTGCTCGTGGGCCTCATCGTGCTCGAGCCGGACCTGGGGAGCGCGCTGCTCTTCGCTCCCACCTTCGCGGCCATGACCATCGTGGCGGGTGTGCGCATGCGCTACGTGTGGGCCGCGCTCCTCGCTGCGGCGATCATCGCGCCGATGGCGTACTTCGTCGCGCTCAAGCCCTACCAGCAGGCGCGCATCGATGCCATCGTGGCGCAGATCCGCGGCGACGACCGCTTTGAATCGACCATCGGGTTCCAAGGCTGGCGCGCCATGCGGCTGGTCGGAGCAGGGGGGATCACGGGCAACGACCGTGATCGGGCGCGTGCGCTCATCGAGTACAACAAGCTTCCCGAGGAGCACAACGACATGGTGTTCGCCGTGGTCTCGTGCCGATTCGGACTTCTCGGGGCGGGCGCGGTGCTGGCGGCGTACGCCCTCTACGCGTTTGGCGCCTTCGCAATGGCCATGCTGGCGCGCGACGGGTTCACCAAGCTCGTATCCATCGGTGTCGGCGCACTGCTGTTCGCGCAGATGACGGTCAACATCGGCATGACCATCGGGCTTCTCCCCATCACAGGTGTCACCCTGCCGTTCACCAGTTATGGTGGTAGCTCACTCGTTTCCTGCTGGATCCTCACGGGGTTGCTCCTGGGGATCGGCATCCGGCCGCCAACAGGCGGCGAGAAGGACCCATTCGATGCCTGATCCCCGTGGCCGATCCGACCGCGAACCGAATCCCGCCGCACGCATCGACGCTGCTGCACGCGAGGCCGAGCTGGTGCGATGGCTGTCCTTCGACCCAGAACCCGATGCGATCCCATGTGACGCGGGAGCGCGCGAGCTGCTGTCTCGGCTTGGCATCGAGCTCGACGAGTCGGAGGAGCGGCAGCTCGCGCGCTACCTCGGCATGCTCTTCTTCGCCAACGAACGCTTCAACCTCACCCGCATAGACCGCGAGAGCGCATGGTCTCGGCACGTCGTCGACAGCCTCACGCTTCTTGCTCCCCTCGCATCGATCGAGGGCGTGCAGCGTGCGATCGACATCGGATCGGGCGGAGGGCTTCCCGCCATCCCACTGGCGATCGCGCGCCCCGACATCCGCTTCACCTTGCTCGAGGCCACTGGAAAGAAGGCGCGGTTCCTCGAGTCCGTCGCGGGGGTACTCGGGCTTCGGAACGTCACCGTGCTGCATGAGCGCGCGGAACGTGCGGCACGCGGGCCACTGCGCGAGACGTTTGATGTCGCCACATCGCGCGCGGTCGGTGGCCTCGGTGACCTCGCGCTGATCAGTGTTCCCCTTCTCCGCATCGGCGGCATCATGCTCGCCATCAAGGGCGAGCGGGCGGGCGAGGAGATCGCGGCGGCAAAGCAGGTGCTCTACGAGCTGCACGCCTCGGTTGCGGCCGAGATGCGAGGCGAAACGAACACCATCGTGGCGGTGGAGAAGAACCGGAAGACTCCCGCGAAGTTCCCGTGAGACTTGTGGCCCCTGATGTGGGGAGCACGGCCGGGTGATGCACGGCGATGACCAAGCCTGCGGCGACTATGGACGAAGTTCGCCATCGACGCGAACATCATCGACGCGAACATCATCGACCACGTAGGTGCCGCCACGGAGTCCGAGCACCACTGGCAGATCGGTGAGCACCACAACGCCGTCCATGGGTACGTTGCCAGATGCGAGCAGCGTGACCGACGCCTTCCGTTCGCCCTTGTCCTTCGGTAGCGTCAACTCCATCGTCGCCTCCTGCGATCCGAAGGACAGGTGTCCCTCGAGCGGATACGACGTCTGCGAACCAGGGGCCATGGCGTCCGCCAGCAGCGCTTCGCCGCGGATCGAGCCATCGAAACCATCCATCGACAGCGAGAGCACGAGCGAGCCGCGGAGCCCGACCCGCCAGCGGACCACCACGCTCCGCAGCGACGGCTCGCGAAGCGCGATGCGCGATGGTCTGGGTGCCATCCGGGTCATGACACGCTCCCCAGCAGTTTGGCGAGGATCTTTGTGGCACGCTCGATGCCCTTGCCCGACTTCGAGATGGTGTTGGCCAGACCGTCGAAGAAGCGGCAGAGCTCGAGCAGCTCATCGATCTTCTGATCGTGCTGCCGCTGGCGGTCGTTCTTGCGCGCGGTCTTCTGGGCAACGCGGCACCCGCCAAGCTCCTCGATGAGCGGATCGAACTCGCGGCGCTTGCGGGCGCGCAGGATGGTGTAGAAGAGCTTCCACACATCCTGCTCGGCCTCGTGGTACTCCCGGCGCTCGCCGCGTCCGCGCCCATCCTTCGCGCGCGAACGCTGGACCAGGCCCCACTCCGTGAGTTGACGCAGCGTGGTGGACACGCTGCCGCGGGAGATCGACAGCCGCTCCATGATCTCTTCCGCGGAGAGCGGCTCGCCCGCGATGAACAGAAGGGCATGCACTTCCGCCATGCTGCGCTGCACGCCCCATCGCGTACCCATTTCGCCCCAGAACGCGATGAAGCGGTCCTGTGCGGCACGGATGTCGTCGATCGCGGGAAGCGGCTCGGTTGAGCGGTTTCCTGAGGATGTCGCCGCGGTCCTCGCTGCCATGCGGGAAGACTACATGCCGGCACGTCGAGTGGCAACCGAAGTTTCAGAATCCAATGAAACTTCTGCGTGTGCACACCGTCATCGGTGGCTCATGGTCCAAGTGGATGACTCCGCCGATCCGGGTAAAAGCACAACGGCCCCGGCAATCGCCAGGGCCGTTGGTTTCAACCGAATTCATCCGATCAGAGCGGCTCCAACGGATCGTTGACGCCGAGCTGGATCAGGTCGTGGAGGACGGCGTGCGGGCCAGTGGCGCCCAGGCCGACCGTCCAGATACGCATCTCGATGTTGCCCGTGTTGGGATGGAGATACTTGGAGTAGTCACCCGAGCTTGGGATGGAGAATCCTTGCGGCGCTGCGGGATACTGCACGGTGAGGAAGTCGGCACCGATGTACTCCCAGCGTCCGGTCTGGAAGTTCCTGACGAAGGCGCTGAGCATCACGAAGTTCCGCGTGGCCCGCGAGACGTAGCGGAGCGAGATATCGTTGATCGAGGTGGTCGGCTCCGGAATCGGAGGCGAGATCGATGCGGCCAGATCGGTGATGTTGCCCGTACCGAGGTACGTGAGGCCCTCCACCGTGTTGCCTGCCCGGCCGCGCACCGTGTTGATGCGGAACGCCTGGGTATCCAGCGCACGGATGAGGAACGAACTCCACGAGAAGCCTGCGGGCTGCTCGCCGCGCACAACGCGCACGTTGGTGGTGTTGGAATCCCAGCCCGAGCCGGTGAACACGGCGATGCCCGCGTCACGCATGCGCGGGAAGCCACCGACTGGCTTGAACTCGCCATCGCAGTTGGGATCGCCATTGATGCAGCAGTCCGCGATCGACTGACCGCACTGGACCTGCGACACCGCGGCATCACACTGCGGGAACACCTGGCCCGAAACCGCGCCGCGGACACCTGTCGGAGGGAGGGCATTGCCGTAGACCTGCTTGGCGAACGCCTGCAGGTTGGCGACAGCACCCGCGATGATCGGGGATGCGGAGCTGGTTCCCGAGAACTGGGCCGTGTATGTGCGGAGCTGATTGAGCTGGGTGGGATCCGAATCGTTGTTCGGGATGTCGTTGGCGCCGATGAACAGATCGCCGTAACCCGTGGTGGCGACGTTCTCACCCCAAGCGGCGACGTGCACCGTCGCGCCTTCCTCACCCGTGTAGTTGGAGAAGGGAGCGCGCATGTAGGCGCCGCCGCAGGCGTCGTATCCGGGGCAGAGCGGGACGCCGCCCTGGCCTTGGGTCACGCGACGACCCGAGTGCATCGCGCCCACGATGATGCAGCCCGAATCGGCCTCGCCAGCCTGGGGCTGGATCGCGCAGTTCGAGTTGCCCGCAGACACCGACGTGGTCACACCGATGTCGGTACCCAGCGCAATCAGCGTGTAGTACTGCGCGATGGACGGCAGCGGACGGTCTGGCGGCGAACCCCACGAGTGGTTCACGACGTCGCCCTCGCGGAAGATCTCGAGGCAGCTGATGATCGCGTTCTGCGCGCGGCTGCCTTCCTCGAAGGAGACGATCGGGAAGAAGTATCCCTGTGCGTTGTAGGCGATGCCCGTGACGCCGAACCCGTTATTGCCGGAGACGATCTGACCGAGAGCGGCGGTGCCGTGCTGGGGCTCGTTGTTCGCGCCTTGCACCAGAATGATGGTCTGGCCCGCTTCCTGAATCACCTTCGGCTGCGCGAGCAGGTTGCCTGCTGCGTCCCGGGTGAACTCCTCGTGGTTGACGAAGGCGGAGAACTCGATCACCGCAACCCGGACGCTCTGGCCGCGGAGACGCGGTGCGATGCCGCCCTGGTACGCGGTGGCGATCTCCTGTTGCAGCGCCTCGAAGCCTGGAAGATCGAGGCCTTGTCCACCGAAGATGCGCGAACCCGGGAAAGCGGGGATCGCGGGATCGTCGGGCTGGATGTTGGCGCGGCTGTCCTGGGTGTAGAGCTGGTAGCCGCCGACGAGGAACGGATTGTCCACCGAGGGCGCGGGAACGTAGGTGAAGTCGGGGGTCGGTCCCGCCTCGATACCTCCGCCGCAGCTGTTGGCGAGATTGGGGCTCAGCGCGAGGTTGACGCAGTTCTGATCCCACTGGTCGTTGCAGCAGAACGGATCGAAGTTGCAGACCGCGTAGCAGCACGACGGCTGGTTGCAGCCGCGGCCCGCGTGCGGATCGAAGCATCCGGCCTGCAGACCGGGGACGAAATCCGCGAACAGCGGATTGATCGCCGGCGGATTGTTCGGGTCGGTGAAGCAGGGGTCGTAGCGGTCCTGCAGCGTCGGATTCTCGGAGTCGTAGATCGTTCCGACGCAGAGCAGGTTCGCGTAGGCCGCGCAGATGACGTCCCAGCCCTGCGGCAGATCGCCATCGTTGCAGTACGGCAGACGGGTCGCGACCAACTGGCAGCAGGTCGCGTCCTGGCAGCCGAAGGTGGGGTTGTCGCCACCCGGATCGGCGTTGCACTCGAAGATGCCCACGCCGTCGTCGTTGGCCACGCCGCAGTTGGCGGGGTCCGGCACGTTGCAGGGGCCAGGCGCGTCGGGACCGCAGCCCTGGTGCAGCACGGGGATGCGCTCGATGTCGACGAACTCGATCTCAGGCAGCGCGTTGATCGCGCGCGCGATCTCGACGAGCTTGGTCGGCTCGACGTTCTCGATGATCATCATGCCCGCGAGATCGGGCTGGGCGCGGCCGCTGTGCAGGCGGGCACGCTCCTCGAGGTTGGCGAGTTCACCCGGCGTGCGGTTGATCCACTGGCGCACGGTGAGCTTGTTGTCGGCGAGGATCTGGCTGAACGCCTCGATGTTCGAGCCGTTGGCGCTGAACGGCGCCGGGGAATCGGTACGCGATGCGCGCGCGCCGACGAAGTCCTCGAACTTGAGCACGAGGTTGCCCGTGAACCACGCCTCGCCCGTCTCGGGGTCGAAGGGAAGCACGAACGACTCCTGCGCCGGCTTGCGCACCTTGGCGCGCGGCAGCAGGGTGGTCGGCGGATTGATGCCGCCGATCGGCCCGGGCAGCGGTGCGCCCACAACGGGCCCCGCGACAGGAGTGCCGCCCGAGTTGCCGTTGGAGCGGTTGGTCGGTTGCGGCGCGAGCGCCGCGTTGGCGCGCTGCGCCTCCACGGAGAAACCCGTGAACACGACCGCGGTCAGGACGGATGCGAGGAAGGCTCGCGACTTCATGTGTCAGGACTCCAGTACAGACTCGGAACTTTCGCCACACGCGGACCCACGCATTCCATGCATGCGGGGAGCCGCCGAGGCGGGGGGATCGACATCACACGCAGACTCGGAACTCATTCGAAGACCCGACGCACAGACGCGGGTGTTCGCCAACCACGCCGACCCCTCTGAGAAGAGAGACCGACACCCCATCACGGGGGCGCCGTGGGCGGAGTCTTGGGAATATACGCGAACCTGTCGGAAGGATGCGCACGGCGCTTCGAGGAACGGAAAAAACTCGGACCTTGTTTCTCGGTGGGCAACTGTCCAAACCCGTCCCGTCTCCTGCGTGGGTCCGCTCAGGCGAGACCGTCACCGATGTCGCGTCGGAAAAACGCGCCTGCAAAGCGGATCTTGGACGCCGCCTCCCGAGCCAGTTCCGCCGCGCGCGCGCCCGTCGCGGCCAGCGCCGTGACGCCCAGCACACGGCCTCCCGCCGTCACCACCTTGCCGTCCTTGCGCGCGGTCCCCGCGTGGAAGACCATGACATCCTCACCGGGTTGCCGCTCGATCGCCCGCGCTTCGTCGATGCCCTCGATCTCCAGGCCCTTCGGATAGTCGCCTGGATAGCCCTTCGAGCAGACCACCACGCAGCAGGCGGCTCTGGAGTCAAAGCTCAGGTCGACCTCCGCGAGTTGCCCCGTCGCGGTCGCCCAGCAGAGCTCCACCATGTCGCCCTTGAGGCGGGCCATGATGGGCTGTGTCTCGGGATCGCCGAAGCGCGTGTTGAACTCCAGCACCTTGGGGCCGGCTGGCGTGAGCATGAGCCCCGCGTAGAGGACGCCTCGGAAGGGGATCTCCATGCGCTTGAGCGCGTCCACCGTGGGCACGAGGACATCGCGCTGCACGATGCGGAGCAGTTCGTTCGTCGCCTTGGGGGTGGGGCAGAACGCGCCCATGCCGCCGGTGTTTGGGCCAGTGTCGCCCTCGCCCACCCGCTTGTGGTCCTGCGCCGGGTCGAGGATCCAGAATGTCTGGCCATCGCAGAGCGCCAGCACGCTCACCTCGGGGCCGTGCAGAAGTTCCTCGACGACAATGGTGGCGCCGGCATCGCCGAACACGCGACGCACGAGGCAGTCCTCGACCGCCTTCCGCGCCTCCTCCACCGTCTTGCAGATGACCACGCCCTTGCCGGCGCAGAGTCCGGTGGCCTTGACCACGCAGCCGTCGATGCGCGTGGCCACATACGCCAGTGCCTGCTCGGCATCGGAAAATGTGCGGCTTTCGCCCGTCGGGACACTCGCTGCGCGCATCACCTGCTTGGCGAACGCCTTGTCCCACTCCAATTGCGCGCCGGCCTTGGTCGGGCCGAAGACGACCCGCCTCGGAGGATCGGAGAGCTTGGTCGCGTAGTCGGCGGCCAGCGGCCCCTCGGGCCCGATCACCACAAGCGAGATCTCCTCCTTCTCGCACCAGCGGCAGAGCCGAAACATGTCTTGGATCGGTTCCGGGCACACCCGACCGAGCTCGAGGAGGCCCGCATTGGCGCCTGGCTCCACCCAGAGCGTGCCGAGACGCCGGCTCTTCTTGAGTTTCCACGCCAACGCGTGCTCGCGCCCGCCGGTGCCGAGGAGAAGGACATTGACCGTGTCGGGACAGCGAAGTTTGGCCATGGGGGGCGGACACTGTAGCGGGGACTCGTGCTAGATTGCGTGGCCCGCCTTTCGGCGAAACCTCGGAACGACACCATGGATTGCCACCTCCCAGCCGTCTCACGCTCGATCCTGCGCCTCGCACCGCTCACCGCCGCCGTGCTGATGGCCTTTGGTTCGCCAATTGGCCTCACCAATGCCTCGGCGCAGGATGCGGAGCTGCTCAGGAAGCTCAACGCGCCGTACGCCCGGGTTGCCGACTCGGCCAAGAGTGCGACGAAGCTGTTCACGGCCGTGCTCGACATGACCAAGCCTCCCGCCCCGATCGGGGAGGAATTCAACCAGACCACGATCTACCCGGGCATGGACGGGTTCGCCGCTTGGGCAAACTGGGCCGCGGCCAACGAGGGCATCGGCAAGGCGCTCATTGAGTGCCAGGGCATGCAGGTCCTGGGCGTTCCCTATGGCACCGCGGGCGTCGACCCCAAGTTCGTCGAGCGAGGACTGGTGATCGAGGTCGGTTCGGGTGGGGACCTGTCCGAGGTCCGGCTGCCCTACCTCGCCGCCCTCGAGTCCGTGAGCGCGTATGTGGCGACGGACATGTACCGCCTTTGCGAGGCAGGGCAGTTCGAGCAGGCGTTCGCGACCGGCATGGCGCACCTGCGCGTGCTGCGGCAGGCGTGCGACGCCCAGATGTACGAGGAGAAGCTCGCGGCCATGACCATGCTCGCCGATGCATTCAGCGTGCATCGCGACGTGCTCTACAGCTATCAGGAGAAGATGCCGCTCGAGCTCCTGAAGAAGCTCAGCCTCAAGGAGTACCCGTTCCTCAAGGCCTCCGACACCGAGCGGCTCAAGCGCATCGAACTGCCCGAAGGCGACCTGTACGTCGCCGAGGCCATGATCGCCTCCGTGTTCGGCTCGGACGGGCAGGTCGCGGACGACCGCTTCAAGAAGACCTTCGCGGGCCTGCAGTCCGCGGGCCAGCCCCTCACGGGCTTCGGCGCCAGCAAGCGCTGGGAGCGCATCGCCAACGTGCACGGCAGCCGCGAGGCGAGCATGCAGAAGCTCAACGCCATCTACGACGACTGGTGGCGGCGGTGGCGGCTCCCGGCGTACGGACCGATGATGGCGGCACCTACGGCGCTCTCCAAGACCAATCCCGTGAAGTATGCGGCGGTGGTGCTGTCGGTCGCCGACATCGACGCGTTGTTCGCCCTGCGCCGTCGGCTGGTCGCGGAGTTCTGTGGAACCGCCTGCGCCGCGGGCATCGTGAGCTACCACAAGGAGCTCGGCGTGTGGCCCGACGACATCAAGAAGGCCTACACCCAGTTCTTTCCCAAGCGCTTCAACTTCGATCCGTACGACAAGGACTACGGTTCCTTCCGTTTCGAGAGCCTCGGGACCCGCGCACGCGGCGTCGAGACCGAGTTCGGTCGCGTCGATGTGACCGGATGCATGCTCTACGCGCGGAACGACGACAACCAGTTCAGTGGAGCCACCCGGCATGCCGAGGGCGGGCGTGCGGACGATTTCGTGCTGTGGCCCGCGCTGCGCGCCATCTCGCGCGGGCAGGGCAAGTAGTCGGTCGGGCGGATCACCCGCGACGAGCGCCGCATCGGGATAGTCACGAGGCCACGCAACATGCGGGCCGACACATGCTGCACCCCTCGGGTTTCGAGCGGGGCGGATCGGAGAGAGAATGAGCGTGCACGCGAATGTCGAGAAGCTGGTTGTGATCGGATCGGGTCCCGCGGGATGGACCGCGTGCATCTATGGTGCGCGCGCGAACCTCTCTCCGCGCGCGATCGTCGGCGTTCCCGCCGCGAATCCCGCCCCCGTGCTTCCGGGTGGACAGCTCATGCTCACCACCGAGGTGGAGAACTACCCGGGCTTTCCCCACGGCGTGTCGGGCCCGGAGATGATGGCGCTCTTCCAGCAACAGGCGGAGCGCTTTGGCACCCGCATCACCAACGCCGACGTCGTCAAGTGCGACTTCACCCAGCGGCCGTTCGTGCTCGAGACGAGCGAGGGCGAGACCGTCCGCGCCCACGCCGTGGTCATCGCGACCGGTGCCACCGCCAACTGGATCGGACTCAAGAACGAGCTCCGGCTGGCCATGAACGGCGGCGGCGTGAGCGCCTGCGCGGTCTGCGATGGCGCGCTCCCCGTCTACCGCGATCAGCCGCTCGCGGTCGTCGGCGGCGGCGACACC
>CAIOCH010000316.1 GCA_903856525.1 uncultured bacterium
CGACGCGCTGCGGCCGCGGATTGATGGAGAAGACCTCGACGCCGCGCACCGTGCGGATGGCGAAGCCCACGTGCAGGTCCTCGAGCGGACGCACCGCGCGCACCCGTGCGCGCAGCGTGTAGCGGGCGCGGGGGCGCAGCAGGTCGGCGCGCGCGCCCGATGCATCGACGACCTCCACCGCCTCGATGACCGCGGCGCCCGATCCGTAGCGCATCTCGGGCGCGATGTCGCCGCCGAGCGTGGCTGCGCGCGGCGGCGGCGATTCGGCGGAACCCGCGAGCATGGCGCGCAGGTAGTTCTCGGCGATCTCCTTGGCGGCGCCGACGCCCACCACGCGGCCGCGCTCGAGCCACACCGCGCGGTCGCAGATCTGCGCCACGGCGTTCATGTCGTGGGAGACGAGAAGGATGGTCGTGCCGCGCGCGCGCAGCCTCTCGAAGTGCGCGAAGCACTTGCGCTGGAAGCGCACATCGCCCACCGACAGCGCCTCGTCGACCACCAGGATCGACGGCTCGCAGGCGAGCGCGGTGGAGAAGCAGAGCCGCGCCTGCATGCCGCTGGAGTAGGTGCGGAACGGCCGGTCGAGGAACTCGCCGAGCTCGCTGAACGCGGCGACCTCGTCCTGCTTGGCGAGGATCTCCCGCCGCGTCATGCCCAGGCAGAGCCCGCCCATGATGATGTTGTCGCGGCCGGTGTAGTCGGGGTGGAAGCCGGTGCCCAGCTCGAGGATCGCCGACATGCGGCCGTCGATGGCCACGGTGCCCGCGTCGGCCGCGAGCGTGCCCGCGACGATCTTGAGGAGCGTGGACTTGCCCGCGCCATTGCGTCCGACGATGCCCACGACCTCGCCGCGGCCGATCTCAAGCGTGATGCCATCCAGCGCCTGGAACCGCTCGTGCCGTCGGCCGAGGCCGACGAGTTCGAGGAGCATCTGCATGGGCGATGCGTAGATCTCGAACGCCTTCGACACACCGTCGACGCGCAGCGCGGGGCGGGCGGACGCGCTCACAGCGCCTCTCCCATGGCGGGCTTGAGCCGCGTGAACAGCCGCGCGCCCGCGGCGAGCACCGCCAGCGCGAACAGCGGGAAGACGAGCCACGACCACGGGTGCGCGAAGCGCTGGTGCACCACGGCATCGTGGAAGCACCACACCATGTGGCTGAATGGGTTGGCGGCGATGAGCCAGGCAGCCGCGCGGGGCAGTGCGTCGATCACCTGCGGCAGCAGCAGGATGGGCGCGATGTACAGGCCCACGTTGGCGAGAAACGACACCACCTCGCGGAGATCGCGGATCCACACCCCGAGCGTGGCGAGCAGCAGCATGAGCCCGAGCATGAGCGCGAGCTGCGCGATCCACAGCACGGGCAGCAGCGCCAGCATGGGTGACGGACCGGCGGACAGGAGCGCGATCGCGAGCCCGACCACCGTGCCCACCACCTGCGGCACCAGCGTGGCGAGCACCGACTTGGCGGGCAGCACTTCGACGGGAAACACCACCTGGCGCACGAGCGCGCGGTGCGAGAGCAGCATGCCCGGCGCGCGCGTGGCGCAGTCGGCGACGGCGAGCCACGGCACCAGCCCCGAGAGGATGAGCGCGGCGCCGAGCCACGGCGAGCCGTCGCCCCCGAAGCGCGTGGGGAACACGAAGCCGAAGAGCCCCACGTAGATCCCCATGGTGAGGAGCGGCGTGACCACCGCCCACACGCTGCCGAGCGCGGTGCCGGCGTAGCGCTCCGCCACCTCGCGGCGCGCGAGTTCGCGCACGAGCTCGCGGTTGTGCGAGAGGATCGATCGGAGGAGCGGCGCGAGCGTGGCCATCGCGGCTCAGTAGTCGGCGACGAAGGTGAAGCGCGATGGATCGGCGTTGGGATCGCTTCCGTCGGGCGTGGAGAAGAGCACGTGGTCGCGCCAGTGCGCGAAGCGGCCGGCGCCGTAACGGGCGATGTGCGCGTGCATGAAGTGCGGCAGGCCGAAGGGGCGGTCGCCGTCGTAGAGCATGAGGGTGGAGCCGCGCGGCACCAGCGTCTCGTCGCCCTTGCCGAGGAGTTCGGGGATGTACGAGACCCAGGAGTGCCCCTCGCCGCGGGTGAACGGTCCCGGCAGCGGGCGGCGCGCGGCGAGGCGGCGGCGCTCCTCCGCGGCCCACTGCGGGTTGCGTGCGGGATCGGCGAGGATGTACTCGGTGCAGCCCTCGCCCACGATCGCGTGCACGATGGTGAGGCCGTGGCGCGCAGCCCAGCGCTCGACCTCGACGTACGAGGCGAACTCGATGGGCCAGCCGCCGAGCCAGTCGCGGATGTCGGTCCAGAAGTCCATGCCGCGCACGCTCGCCTCGCGCATGACGGTCCACGGGCCCTTGCGCTCGCGCAGGCCGATCGAGAAGAGCCCGAGCGCGTGCTTCCACTCCATCGCGCGCTTGCCGAGCGCGCCGCGCTGGTTGTAGGCGCGCTTGATGCGTACCCAGTGGTCCGCGGGCGGCTCGACGTACTGGTCGCTCGAATAGAGCGCGATGTACACCACGCCGTCCGGCTTGCGCGGGATGATGGCGTTGTCCATGGCGGTCCACATGTCGCCGGTGTGGTGCAGGACGCCCCACGAATAGACGATGTCGTACCCACCGGCGGAGCTCTTTCCGGATGCGTCGCCTGCCGCGAGCCGCTGCATGCGCGCGGCGTCGAGCACGGAGCCCTGCTCGACCGTCCACGGCGCGTTGGCGCCAACGGTCATGTCGCGCACCTTGGTGCTCGTGGCCACCGAGTCGGCGTCGTAGTCGAAGCCCACCACCTGACGGGCACCCGCGCGAAGGGCCGCGAGCGAGTGGAGGCCGCTGCCGCAGCCGATGTCGAGGAAGGAGAGGCCCTCGAGCGAGGGGCGGCGCAGCGCCTTGAGCAGGTGCGCGCGGCTGGCCTCGACACGGGCGTCGGAGAAGTGCTGGGCGATGAAGTCGGACCAGTTGCGGCCGAAGCCGAAGCGCAGGGCCTCGTCGGTCCCCCTCGCGGCTTCCTGCGCGGCGCCCCCGCTGCGATCAACGGTTGTTCCGGAACTCGCGGACATGCGGCGGATCCTACGGGAATCGCCGCACACCCGCCATGCGGCGGCAGACGGCGTGGTTGCACAGCGAGGCTGCTCGGCCTCCTGCTATCCTCGACCCTCCCGGGGCGCGCGACGCGTGGACCGGCCTCCACGACCAGCATGTGCGGAATCGCAGGCATCATCGACACCGGACGCGGCATCGGCCGCGAGGAGATCCGCCGCCTGGCCACGGCGATGCGTGATGCCATGACGCACCGCGGCCCCGACGACGGCGACACCTGGGTGTCCGACGACGGTCGCGTGGCGATGGCGCACCGGCGCCTCTCGATCATCGACCTGCGTCCCGAGGGCCGCCAGCCGATGTCGAACGAGGACGGTTCGGTGCAGGTGGTGTTCAACGGGGAGATCTACAACCACCATGCCCTGCGCGCGCAGCTCGAGGCCGAGGGGCACGCGTTCCGCTCGCAGAGCGACACCGAGGTGCTCTGCCACCTGTTCGAGGAGCCCGACCTCGATCGCGTGGGACGGCTCGACGGCATGTTCGCGTTCGCCGCGTGGAATGCCCGCGAGCAGACGTTGGTGCTGGCGCGCGACTACTTCGGCAAGAAGCCGCTCTACATCGCCGAGGGTGACGGGTTCCTCGCGTTCGCGAGCGAGCTGCGGGCCCTCGAGCAGCTGCCGTTCCTCGACCGCACGGTCTCGCGCGACGCGCTGGCGGCGTACCTGCTGCTGCAGTACATGCCCACCGAGCTCGCGGTGTACGAGGGCGTGGTCAAGCTCGATCCGGGCGATGCGGTGGCCATCCGCCTCGACGGCAGCGGCTGGAGCACGCGGCATTTTCCCGTGTTCGTGCCGGAGATGCGCGCCGACACTCGTCTCGGCTTCGACGAAGCCAAGGCCGAGTTACGGCGTCTGGTGCGGAACGCCGTGGAAAAGCGGCTCGAGAGCGATGTGCCCCTGGGTGCGTTCCTCTCCGGCGGTGTCGACAGCTCGCTGGTGGTGGCGGTCATGGCGCGCGACTTCGGCCGGAAGGTCGAGACCTTCTCGATCGGCTTCGACGATCCCGGGTCGACCGAGCACCTCTTTGCCCGCGAGACGGCGCAGCTCCTCGGCACCAACCACCGCGACGAGGTGCTCTCGCCCGATGCGATGGCGATGCTGCCCGAGATCGCGGCGCGCCTCGACGAGCCCAACGGCGATTCGTCGTGCCTGCCCACCCTCCTGCTCTCGCGCTTCACGCGGCGGTTCGTGACGGTGGCACTGTCGGGCGACGGCGGCGACGAGCTGTTCGGCGGCTACGGACGCTACCGCGATACGCTCAACGAGACGGAGGCGGCTGCGCCCACCGGCTGGTTCGGCCGCCTGCGCGCGCGCGTGGCGCGCAGCGACGATGGCGTCGCGCAGCGCTACCTCTCGCCCCGATGGCTCATGTTCCAGCCCGAGCGGGTGGAGGAGTTGCTCGGCGGCTCCCTGCCGCCGCGCGCGGCGGGCGAGCTGGCGGCGTGGCGCTCGATGCTGCGCGACCGGTCGCGCACGCCGCTGCAGCGCATGCGCGCCCTCGATAGCTGCACCTACATGCCCGGTGCGGTGCTGGCCAAGGTCGACCGCATGAGCATGCAGTGCTCGCTCGAGGTGCGCTGCCCGCTCCTCGACCGCGAACTCGGCGCGTTTGCCGCCGCGCTGCCCGACCACATGCTGTGGCGCGCGCCTTCGGGAACCAAGCACATCCTGAAGGAGCTCGCCATGGAGTATCTACCCCGCGAGTGGATGGAGCGGCGCAAGATGGGTTTCGGCCTGCCCGCCAAGTGCTGGTCGCAGGCGGCGCTGCTGCGGATCGCGGACGAATCTCTCGGGAAGGATGCCGTCCTGCGGGACCACCTCGATGGCGCCGCCCTCGACCGCTTTGTCCAAGAACAACGCGATCCAACCCAGTTCTCCATCTATCGGCTGTGGCCCATGCTCATCCTCGAGCTCTGGCTGCGCGAACGACGCGGCACTCCGTGAACGGCTGCGGCGGAAGGGCCGGATGCGGTCCGCTCGATCGAGACGGTTGAATTGATGCGTCTGGATTGAGTCAAGCGGCGCGCGGGCGTACCATCCGCGCCCTCGGCCAACGCCGCGCCTCCACCGCGGCCACCGAGCATGAAACCCGTGCGCGTCGTCCACTTCATCACCACCCTGGCCGTCGGGGGAGCCGAGCAGATGCTCGTCAAGCTCCTGCGGGCGATGGACCGCTCCGAGTTCGAGCCGACGGTGGTGACGCTCGTCAACGACGGCGCGCTCATCGAGATCGTGCGCGACATGGGCGTGGAGGTGCAGAGCCTCGACCTCCGGCGCGGCGAGGTGAGTCCGCGGGCCCTGCGGCGGCTGGTGACGATCCTGCGCGGCGCGCGGCCCGATCTCGTGCAGTCGTGGATGTACCACTCCAACGTGGCGGCGAGCCTCGCGCGTCCGTGGCTGCCGCGGCGCACCGGCATCGTGTGGAACATCCGCCAGTCGCTCTACGACATCAGCAAGGAGCGCTACCTCACGCAGGCGGTGATCCGCTCGGGGCGCGTGCTGGCACCGCACGCCGATGCGATGGTCAACAACTCGCGGGTGAGCAGCGCGCAGCATGCGCGGATCGGCTACGTGAACCGGCGCAGCCTGGTGATTCCCAACGGTTTCGAGGTGGCGAGCTTCCGGCCCGATGCCACGGCGCGTGCCGCGTTCCGCGCCGAGCTGGGCGTGGCCGACGGCGCGATCATCGCGGGCATCGTGGCGCGCGTGCACCCGAGCAAGGACCACGCGCTCTTCTTCCGCGCCGCGGAGATGGCGGCGGCGCAGGATCCGCGGCTGGTGTTCGTGTGCGCTGGTTCGGGCACGAACACGCATGAGCGCTGCCGCGAGGCGGCGCGCGGGCCGCTGCGCGGACGACTGCACCTGCTGGGCGAGCGCGTCGATGTGCCGCGGGTGATGGCGGGGCTCGATGTGCTCGTGTCGTCGAGCGCCACCGAGGGCTGCCCCAACGCC
The DNA here is from genome assembly GCA_903856525.1 of uncultured bacterium. GTDB lineage: Bacteria > Planctomycetota > Phycisphaerae > Phycisphaerales > SM1A02 > QWPT01. Next base: position 6,046 of record CAIOCH010000316.1, read on the forward strand.
GTGGGCGAGGGCATGGCCTGCGGGCTGGCGGTGATCGGCACGGATTCGGGCGACACCGCCGATGTGATCGGCGACGCGGGGCGGGTCGTGCCCTGCGGCGACGCCGCGCGGCTGTCGTCGGAGCTGCTCTCGGTCGCCCGCATGGGCGCCACCGAGCGCGCGCTGCTGGGCGAGGCGGCGCGCGAGCGCATCCGCAGGCTGTACGCGATCGAGACGGTCGCCTCGCGCTACGCGCAGCTCTACCGCGAGGTGGTGGCGGAGCGGCGCAACTCGGGCAAGCGGATGTTCGCCACACGCCTGCCGCCGGCGGGCGCCGATGCCGCGGTCGGACGCGGCTGAGACCGACGCGGTCGGGTGCGGTCCAGACCAATGAGGTCGTACAGTGCGCGCATGCACGGCGCGCGACGGCCAGACCCCACTTCCGAAGCCGGGGCGGATATCCAGACGGATATCGCCGGACGGCCGCGGCACTTCGTGCTCGTCAACGGCATCGGCGACAACGTCGTCGCGTTCCGTGGCGCGCTGGTGCGCGAACTCGTGGCGCGCGGGAACCGGGTGACCGTGTCGACGCCGCGTCCGCTCGAGCGCCCCGCTGCAGCGGTGGCGGCGGAGGTCGAGGCGCTCGGAGCCGCGTGCGTGTTCTCGCCGCTCGACCGCACGGGGCTGAACCCGCTGCGCGAACGCGCCACGCGGCGGTACTTCGACGAACTGTTCGCATCGCTCCGCCCCGACGGCGTGTTCGCCGCCAATCCGAAGGCCGTGTTCCACGCGATTCCCGCGGCGCGACGCGCGGGCGTGCAGCGGCGAGTCGCCATGATCACGGGGCTCGGCTACGCCTTCATCCAGCACGGCTGGCGCGCACGGTTGCTGCGCGTGGCGGCCACGGCGCTCTATCGCCGCGCGATGCGCGATGCGACGTCCGTGTTCTTCCAAAACAACGACGACCACGCCGAGTTCGCGCACCGCGGGTTGCTGCCACCCGAGCTCGAGGTGCGCATGAGCGCGGGATCGGGCGTCGATCTCGAGGCCTTCGCGGAGAATCCGCAGCCCGCGCCGGCCCAGCCGCCCGTGTTCCTCATGGTCGCGCGCCTGCTCGGCGACAAGGGCGTGCGCGAGTTCGCGGCCGCGGCGAACATCGTGCGCGCGCGGCGGCCCGACTGCCGGTTTCGCCTCGCGGGCTGGATCGACGCGAATCCCGCGGCGATCGCGCAGTCGGAGCTCGAAACCTGGCTGCACGACGGCACGCTCGAGTTCGCGGGCCGGCTCGACGATGTGCGGCCCGAGCTCGCCGCGTGCAGCGTGTTCGTGCTGCCCTCGTACCGCGAGGGCACGCCCAAGAGCACGCTGGAGGCGCTCGCCACGGGGCGCCCCGTGATCACCACCGATGTGCCTGGATGCCGCGGCACCGTCGAGCACGGCGTGAACGGACTGCTGGTGCCCGCCCGCGATGCCCGCGCGCTCGCGGAGGCGTGCCTGGCGCTCGCCGCCGACCCCGCCCTGCGCGCACGCATGGGCGCTGCATCGCGCCGCATCGCGGAGCGCTTCGACGCACGCGCGGTCAACGCGGCGATCGCCGAGGCCCTGGGTGCCGGCGATGGATCGACTCCAGCGCGCGCGACCCCGTGATAC
>CAIOCH010000317.1 GCA_903856525.1 uncultured bacterium
CCGCTGAAGGCCGGCGGGCCGATGGCCTTGCCGATGTGGTAGTTGAGCGCGTCGCCCAGCACCGCGGCGACGAAGAGGAGCACCATCATGAGCGGAATGCTCAGCCCGCCCTGCGCCGCCAGAGCGCCCGCCGCGAACAGCAGCGAGTCGCCGGGCAGGAACGGCGTCACGACCAGCCCTGTCTCGGCGAACACGATCGCGAACAGGATGGCGTAGGTCCACACGCCGTGGCGCGCGATGATCTCGGCCAGCGCCACATCGAGCTCGGTGAAGAGCCGCAGGAACTCGTGCCAGAGCTCAGCCATGCTTCGGTCCTTCCTTCGCGTCGCCGTCCTTGGCCGTCATCACCAGCGACAGCAGCATGGTGCCGCCGATGAGCGCCACGATCACGCCGAGCGAGAGCGGGATGGGCACATGCCCGCCGAACACCGCTGGTAGCACCGTCATCTTGAGGCCCACCCACACCAGCACCAGGCCGAGGCCGTACTTGAGCAGGTGGAACTTCTGCATCGCCTCGGCCACCACGAAGAACATCGCCCGCAGGCAGAGGATCGCGCAGATGTTGGAGCCGAAGGCGATGAACGGCTCCTGCGAGATGGCGAGCACCGCGGGCACCGAGTCGACCGCGAACGCCACATCGGTGGTCTCGACCACGACGAGCGTGACGAGGAGCGGCGTGGCCGCCAGCTTGCCGCCGAGTCGCGTGAAGAACCGCGTGCCATCGAAGCTCGGCGCCACGGGTAGGAGCCCCGAGAGCAGCCGGATGAAGGGATTCTTCTCAGGTTCGAGCTTCTTCTCCTCGGCGACGACCAGCTTGATGCCCGTGAGGACGAGGAAGCCGCCCATGACCCACAGCACCCACTGGTACTGGACGAGCGCCGCGCCCACGCCGATGAACACTGCGCGGAACACGACCGCGCCCAGGATGCCCCAGAAGAGCACGCGGTGCTGCTTGTCGTGGTCGAGCCCGAAGTAGCGGAAAATCACGAGGAAGACGAAGAGGTTGTCGACCGAGAGCGACATCTCCACCACGTAGCCCGTGAGGAACTCGAGGAAGAACGCCCGCGACGCCTCGTCGGGCGTCATGCCGCTGTAGCGGGACTCGCTGGCGGTCAGGAGCGCCGGGTTCGCGGTGAGCTCATGCAGCGCGAACTCCCGGAAGGCCCACGCCGCTCCCAGGGCCGCAAGCACGCAGAGCACGGTCCAGCTGGCCGAGAGACGGAAGCGCTTGCGCTCGCCCTCGGGCGTGTGGCCCGCGTGGCGCGTGAGGCGCTCGATCACGAAGAGGTCAAAGGCGAGCAGCACCGCGACGGCCGCAATGAAGCCGGCGAGGATTGGCCAGTACTCGAGTGGTGAGAAGACGGCGGAGGCGAGCAACACGGAGATCCTGATCGGGGTTCCTGAACGGGCGCCGTGAAGTACGGCGCGAACACTCGCGCCGGGAAGTACGGCGCGAACCCTCGCGCCGGGGAGCACGGCGCGAACCCTCGCGCCGGGGAGTACGGCGTGAGGGCGGGCAGTGTAGGGCGGGCAAGCACCCCGTTCGGCGGGAGTTGCGGGAACGCGGATGAAGTGGGGGTGGATGCAGGCCGATCCCTGCGGCGCCGCGATCCCTAGAACTCGCCCAGTGTCTTCATCTCGTGTCTTCATCCCGTGTCTTCATCCCGTGTCTTCACCCAGCGGCTTCATCCAGCGGCTTCATCCGGAGGCTTCATGCAGGTTCCCGTCGCTTCGCACCGCCCGTACTCCCGAACCCTGGTGGCGCTTGCCGTGGTGCTGTCGCTGCCCGAGACGCAGCGCGCCGCGGAGGCGCACCCGCAGTCGTTCGATGACCCTGCGCTCGCGGGCGTCGGCGACGCGGCGGATGCGGCGGAACTCATCCCCGCGGCCGCCTCTGGTCTACCGCCCGTCCTGCCCGGGCAGGAGCCCGGCGCACGCACGCGGCCCACGGCGGAGCCCTCCCCATCCGACGCGCCTCGCGAGTGGTTCGGCTTCGCCCCGTGGGCCGAGTGGTCCCGCACCACAGGCGACTGGGCGGGCACGCGCACCGCGCTCACCGACGCTGGCATCGACTTCAACGGCTCGCTCCTCTCCGAGTGGTCCGACGTCTTTTCGGGCGGCGACGCCGAGCGCAGCGCCTTCCGCTTCCTGCTCGACCTGAACGCCACGCTCGACCTCGGCACCATCGCGGGCCTCGAGGGCGGCAGCGTGTTCATCGACTTCCAGACCGGCGACACCACCATGGGTGGCGTCTTTCACGGCGGATTCCAGGCGTACTCCAACATCGCCATCGATGGCAGCATCACCCAGCTCTCGCAGCTGTGGTACGAGCAGTGGCTGCTGGGCGAGCGCGTGCGCATCAAGGCGGGCAAGGTCGACGCCAACACCGAGTTCGCCTACATCGGGGCCGCCGGGTCGTTCATCAACGCCAGTGCGGGCTTCACTCCCGCGATCTTCGCGCTGCCGACCTACCCCAATCCGTCGACCGCGGTCAACCTCTTCGTCTATCCGACCGACGGCGTCTACATCGGCGCGGGTCTGTACGACGGCGCCACGGCGGTCGACGGTGTTCCCACCGGATCGCGCGGTCCAGCATCGTTCTTCAGCGATGACGCGTCCGACGACTGGTTCGTGATCGGGGAGATCGGCCTCACCGCCGACGATGTCGGAGGCGGGCTCGACCGCGGCCGCGTGGCGCTCGGCGCCTGGTGGCATTCGGGCGAGTTCGGCCGCTACGACGGCGGCACCGACGACGGCACCGGCGGTGTGTACGCGCTGGCCGAGGCGCGCGTGTGGCGCGATGCGTCGATGGCCGCGGGTAGCGACGACTCCGACGCCGGCGTGTGGGCGTTCCTGCAGTACGGCCGGGCCGACGAGGAGGTGAGCGCCGTGTCGCAGCAGTTCGGCGCGGGCGCGGTGCTCCGCGGCACCTTCGCGGGTCGCGACGACGACGCGGTGGGCGTGTACGCCTCGCTCGTCGAATTCAGCAGCGACCCCGCGGCGGGCTTCACCGACGACGAGTTCTCCATCGAGCTCTTCTACGAGTACGCGCTCACGCCGAGCGTGACCATCAAGCCCGACATCCAGTGGTTC
>CAIOCH010000318.1 GCA_903856525.1 uncultured bacterium
CGCACGGGCAGGCCCAGTGCGGCGATGCAGGCGCGGATGCGTGCGTGGTCCGCGTCGGCGAGCCAGCCCTTGAGGTTCGAGTAGCGGCAGTCGAGGAGGAGCCCGAGGGCCACCGCGTCGCCGTGGGAGAGCGCGTAGCCGCTCATCGACTCAAGCCGGTGCGCGGCCCAGTGGCCGAAATCCAGCGGGCGCGCCTCGTTGGCCTCGAAGGGATCGCCGCCGTCGACGATGTGGCGAAGGTGCAGCTCGGCGCTGCGGCGGATGACGGGGCTCGCGGCGTCGAGATCGCGCGCGGCGATGCGGGACGCCGTCGCCTCGATCGCCGCGAAGTAGGCAGGGTCCTTGAGCAGCGCGATCTTGACCGCCTCGCTGAAGCCCGCGCGGAACACCGCGTCGGGCAGCGAGGCGAGCAGCAGCTCGTCGCAGAGCACGGCGTAGGGCACGGCGAAGGCACCGACGAAGTTCTTCTTGCCGAAGCGGTTGATGCCGTTCTTGACGCCCATCGCCGCGTCGTCCTGGGCGAGCACCGTGGTGGGCACGCGCACCAGGCGCACGCCGCGGTGGGCGATGGCGGCACCGTAACCCGCGGCGTCGAGCACGGCGCCGCCGCCGATGGCGATGACGAAGCTCTTGCGGTCGATGCGGTGGCGGTCGACGAGGTCGACCACGAGGTCGGCCACGCGCGTGTCGTGCTTGGCCGGCTCGCCACCGTGCACGGTGACGATGTCGCAGATCGCGGGCAGCCGCGCCGCGTGCGCCGCGAAGTACGCGCGCAGCCGATCGGCCAGCGACGGATCGGCGCGGGCGAGCCCATCATCGATCACCACCACCGCGCGGCGCGCCGCGATGTCGGCATCGCCGGCGAGCGCGTCCACGAACGCGGGATTGCCGGCATCGAGCAGCCCGCGCGTGAAACGCACGCGGTGCGCGAAGCGCGGCGCCACGGCACTGTCGAGGACGAGCGTGGCGGGATCGGTCGGGGCGTTGGTGCTGGGCGCAGTCACGGAACGGCAAGGGTAGTCGCTTCGGGCCCGCCCCCACAGAGGGTGCGCGCGCGGACGCAAAATCCCGGATCCGCGCGCGGCGCGAGTTCTCGGGAGTCCGTGGCGCCGCAGCAGGGCATGCGCGGACCGCGGATCTCTGAGGATCTCGGAGGCCGCCACGGAGCGCCGCGTCCCTGCACCACCGAATCCGCGGACCTCGCCACCGCGCCGCGCCCCGAAAGCCCTGTAAGACACGACCGCCCGGGCTACGGAAGAGAGTCCCGGGCGGTCGTCATCACCGCAGCGTGGGGGCTTCGCCGCGGCGCCGTGCGCCAACGCGGCGCACGGAGAGAGAGTGTGTGCTGTTCCTGCCTTGACGGGCTCCGCGGCGTACGGCGCGCAGCCCGTCGTCCGGGGGCTGCGCGCCGATGCCGAGGTATTCGCGCGTCACGCGTCCGCCTGCGGCGAGGCTGCCGTGGTGGTCGCCGGGGGCATCGCGGTCGTGGAGCGTGTTGGGAACGGTGCGGGCGTGGTGCGTCCTCTCTCCGCATTCGCGGGCGTTGGTGCGTGATCCTGCAAGGCGATGCAGGCACGCGGACCAACACCCGCACGCGGTGTGTTGCGGGGTCCGTCGGGGAATCCGCCGAGGAATCCGACGAGGAATCCGACGGGGAATCCGTCGGGGAATCCGACGGGACTCCGGGCTGGAATGAATGTGTTGCGTGGGCCCGCCCGCAGTTCCGGACC
>CAIOCH010000319.1 GCA_903856525.1 uncultured bacterium
CGCAGCAGCGGCTCGCCCCACAGCCGCAGCGGCGACGGCAGCAGCGCCGCGAGCGCGGCGGCCTCGCAGCGCGCGATGACGGTCAGCGAGCGGCCGGCGAAACGCCAGGGCGGCGGGCCATAGAGCGCGCCCTGGCCGGTGGGGTCGATGGCGGCGACGAAGCCGGGCGCGGTGCCCGCGGGATCCTGTGTCATGGCCGACAAGATCGCCCATGCCGCGCAGCGGAGGGAACCGGATTCGACGGGGCCGGATCTGACAGGGGGCTGTAGCTAGCTCGTCACGTTGACCGGATTTTGTAGCACGTGAGTTGACCGCCTTTTTGGTCTGTTTGGCCTGCGGGTATGCGGGCGGCGGACGCCGGGCCCTTTTGGCTGCTCGAGCAGGCTCCCGTCTGCACGGTAGCGTGCGAGGCAGCGCGGCCCGTGAAAGATGGCGAGCGTGCCATCCGGGTATTCATGGACGCGCACGGTCGCGCGCACGAAGTGGCGGCGCAGCGGGCTCGGTGGGATCTGCAGGACCCGGCCCTGGTAGCGAACGGTGTTGTCGTTCGCGACCTGGCGCTCCTCCTGACAGCACAGGACGTCGATCCACTGCGACTCGCGGGCGCTCACGAAGGCCGAGCCGGGTTGCTCGGCGGCGACGGCGAAACGGGCGTTGTGCGCCGGCAGATAGACATCCCGGATGAAGCGGTTGGCCGCCGCCACATCGCCGCCCAGGCCCGCCAGGCGCAACTCCTTTGGCAGCCTGTCCTGGAGCGTGCGGAAGACCCGCTCCACGCGCCCGCGCGCCTCGGGCGAATAGCTCGCGATGTGCTCGATGCCCAACTGGGCAAGCGCCCGACCGACCTGGGTCGGCCGCGTCTTGTCGACCTTCCCGCCCGCCTCGCGCGTGTGGAAATAATGGCTGCCCCGATCGGTATAGAACTCACAGAACAGCCCGCGTGCCGTGATCGTCTCGGCGAGGCCTACAAAGCTCGACGCTGTTCCTTCCTCCTCGACAAGGAAAGCCGAGTAGATCTCGCTTGTCGCGTCATCGAGCGTCACGATCAGGTCGAGATCGCGATCGGCGCCCGGCAGCCACGCGAAGCGAGAGCCGTCCTGGAACAGCAGCATCCCCGGCAACGGCCGACGTGGCCGCTTCTTGCGATGCGCGCCACGACGAACCGCAGGCTTAACCAGACCCGCCGCGTGCAGCGTCAGCTTGGTCACCGTGTAGCCCAGACAATAGTTGTGCCGCTTAACAAGCTGCTCGTGGAAGTGCTTCACGGTGTGGTCCGGATACACTTCCCGGAACAGTCGGCATACCTCCTCCTTGACCCCAGCATCCATGCGTCGCGGCGAGGGCTGACCAAGACGGCGGTCGTGCAGACCTGCCTCGCCTTCCTCAAGCCAGCGCGTGTGCCAGCGACGAAACGACCGCTCACTCATCCCAAGCGCCTCCGCAGCCTCCGCCTGGCTCAACTCGCTGCGTTGCCACCGATCCAAAAGCGTCTCGAACTTCATCGTGCGCAGTCCTTGCAGCAGTTCGGTCCGGCCCATCTCCGCTCCCCTTTAGAGCGGTTCCAATACCGGACAGATCGCGCGCTACAAAAACCGGACAACTCGCGAGCTAACTACAGGCTGCGCGAGGGCCGTTGAGCCGGGTTGTGCGCCGAGCCAGACTGACGCCATGAAACGCGAATATCCCGACCATCCGATCGTGGGCGTGCTCGGCATCGTCCGGCGCGAGGGCCGCGTGCTCGTCGTGCAGCGCGCGAGGCCTCCGAGCGCGGGACGCTGGGGCTTCCCCGGCGGCGTGCAGGAACTCGGCGAGACGGTGTTCGAGGCGGCGCGGCGCGAAC
>CAIOCH010000320.1 GCA_903856525.1 uncultured bacterium
GCGTTCGCGGCCACCGACGGATACACCGCGAGGCCGAGCGACACCACCAGCAGCGCCTTGATCCGCACCGGGATCGCGGGCGACGACAGCACCGGGCCCTGGATCGCGAGGCCCGACACCCGTGCGACCACCATGGCGGCGGGCACGAGGTGCTGGGAGAGGGTCTCGACGGCGCCCATCGTTCGCTCACGCTCCCGTTGCAGGCGACCAGGAGAACATCTCCACCGAGAACTCCATGATCTTCATGGTGATCCACGAGAGGAGGAGGACCGTCGTCGCGACCATCGCGACGATCTTGGGCACGAAGACCAGCGTCTGCTCCTGGATCTGGGTGACGGCCTGCACGATGCTCACCACCAGGCCGACCACGAGGCCGACCGCGAGGATCGGCGCCGACACGGTCAGCATCAGCAGGAACGCCTCGCGCACGATGTCGAGCGCCTCGCCATCCATCACGGACCTCCGAGCGGCGCCATCACGCCGGTAAGCAGACCACCCGCGACGAGCGTCCAGCCGTCGACGAGCACGAAGAGGAGCAGCTTGAACGGCAGCGACACCAGCACCGGCGGCAGCATCATCATGCCCATCGAGACGAGCAGGCTGGAGATCACCATGTCGATCACGAGGAACGGCAGGTAGATGCGGAACCCGATCATGAACGCGGTCTTGAGCTCGCTGATCACGAAGCTCGGGACGAGCGTGAGCATGTCGACGTCCTTCTCCCACGAGAGCCGCTCGGGCTCGCTGGTGTCGACGCCGCGGTGCTCGAGGATCATGAGCACGGTGGGCGTGTTCCCGGCCGCCTCGATCTGCGCGATCATGAATTCGCGCAGCGGCGCCTTGGCGTTGTCCCACGCCACCATCTGGTCCTTCTGCTCACCGCGCGCGTAGGGGCCGAGCCCCTCGTTCCACATGCGCTCGAAGGTGCCTCCCATCGACACGGCCGTGAGCAGCACGGACAGTCCGACGATGACCTGCGACGGCGGCAGTGTCTGGGTGCCCAGCGCCTGGCGAAGGAGACCGAGCACGACCACCATTCGGGTGAAGCTGGTGCACAGGATGAGGATCGCCGGCGCGACCGTGAGCACCGTGAGCAGGATGATGATGTTGAGCGCGGCGCTCAGTCCGCCCTCGAAGCCGGGCACGTTGCGCGAGGCGTCCTCGAGCACGCCGATCGGGTTGAGCGACTCGAGTGGCGGCGCGACCGTGGCGGCCTGGGCGAGGATCGACATCACCGCGCACCTCCGGGCCGTCGGCCACGGGTGAGGTCCACGGTCTCGATCTCGGCGTCACGCATGTGCGCGGGGAGGGAGTCGCGGGTATCCGAGAATGCACCCGAGAATGCACCCGAGGATGCACCCGAGGATGCCGGGCGGCGCGCGCCCTGCCTGGATGGTGCTGAGGTTGCGGAGGACTCGCGCTGGCCGTCGAAGCTGCGCCCGGACTGCCGCAGCAGCGCATCGAAGGAGAACGGCGATGCCGCGCGCGCACCCGCCTCGCAGCGGGCGACGAGGTCAGCGACCTCGTCCTCGCCGGCGAACTCGCTGAGCGCCTGCATCCCCTGCGCACCCTGGTGGGCGACGATCACGCGTCGACCGACCTTGAGGAGCACGACCTGCTGCCCGCGCGCCACGGGGTAGCGGGCAAGCACCTCGACCACGCCCTGGGGTCGCCGTCCACCGGCCACACGAACGCCAAAGCGCCGCACCGCACTGCGGGCGAGCACGATGGTGAGCAGCGTGGCACCGAGCGCAAGGCCGGTGGGCACGAGCTCTTCCATGAAGCCGCGCGAGGCGCCCGCTGCGAGCGAGCGCTCGTCGGCGCGATCGGCTCCAGCAGCGGGTGCGGGGCGAACGAGCGGCCGATCCGACGCGAGCGGGCGGTCGCCGTGGGCCACACCGGTCAGGCAGCACGCCGTGACGAGGGCGAGGATGATGTTTCGGGTCTTCCGCATTGGCCGTCCTGGCGCTGCGTCGCGCAACCAGATGCCACCTGGCGCATCTGGCGCACGCATCGGGCTCCGCCCGATGGTTCCCTGCCTGGTCTCACGTGGTCAGGTCCGATGGCCGATTCCGGCCATTCGCCCGACCGGATCATCCATCGATTGGCTCGATGATCTCGCTCACCCGCACGCAGAAGTTCTCGTTGAGTACGAGCACCTCGCCGCGGGCGATGCGGCGCCCGTTGACGTAGATGTCCACCGGGTCGCCCGCGGCCTTGTCGAGCTCCACCACGGAGTCGGCGTTGAGCTTGAGGACATCCTCCACGAGCATCTTGGTGCGGCCGAGCTCGATGCGGACCTGCAGCTGGACATCGGACAGGAGTCCGATGGCTCCCGGCGCGCCGCCGCCTGCGGCACCGCCGAAATCAGGCAGACCGACAGGCGTCGGGGAGTCTGCCGAAGCGGTCGAATTGGTGGATCGGTCTGGCATCGTGTGGCTTTCCTCAGGCTCCGCCTGGTTGCCTCTCGCGTCCGAGCGGAGGCCGGATTGGACCTCCTCGCAGCGACATCCTGCCGCTGCATGCTCTCGGACGGCCGTTGATCGGCCGCGCAAGGCTTGCGCCGTGAGAGAATCGCCGACGCAGCTTCGGCCTTTCACGCGCAGGAAGTGCGCGGGCAGATCGCCCGCCGGCCGGACATGGACAATGCCACCCGCGGACGGGTGGCGATGTGGGATGCGCGGGATGTCGGAACGCGCCGCGCTCTGGAGGGCGCGACGCCGCTCAGCGCTCCTGTCGCACCGCCGGGGTCGAGATGACCACCGCCCCGGTGATGGCCGGAGGCTCCGCCGACTTCGCGTGGTCGCCAGCCGACTCGGGAGCGGGCGCGGCGTGCCCGCCCGCAGAGTCGCCGTCCCTCGGATTCAGGCGCTCCATGAGCTTGGCCTCGATGCGCCGACGCAGCGATTCGAACAGCGGATCGGCCAGGTCGTCGGAACTGGCCATGCGCCAGATGCCCGCGATCTCGGCGCGCAGCGCCGCCTTGCTGTCCTCGATCTTCTTGGTGATCGCGTCGCGGTGCCGCGCCTTGGTCGACACGAAGACCTCGACCTTGAACCCGTAGTTGATGCCGGTCCGGTCGTTGAACAAAGGTCCGTTGAAGACGGCGACCTCGCAGGGATCGTCACCCGGATCCGCGGCCTTGGCGGTCTCGGCGTGGGTGGCCTGGGCGTCCTTCGGTCCTCCGAGAGAGAACACCGCGAACAGCACGCCGCCCTCGATTGCGAGCAGGGCCACCGTAATCAGGGCGAACTTCATGCCGCCCTTCTTCTTCGGGGCTTCGGCTCCGTCCTGCTTCTCGTCGGTCTTGGCGTCGTTCTTCTTGTCTGCCATGGGACTCGGACCTCCAGTCGGGCACCGCCGCACGCAACAACAGCCACGGTGCAGCCGACACCGCGGGATCGGGTATCGACGGGGGCGACTTGAGTGATCACCCCGCTTCTTGGTCGAACATGCGCGATCAGGGGGTGAAATCCCACCCACTCACACGCGCGCCGACACCGCCGGGAGCAGCACGGGCAGCCGCCCTGGGTCAACCGTGGCGCGGAGCGCCACCAGCCCGTCACTTCCGTGCACCGCGTCACCGTCGAGTTGGACGCGGGAACCAGGCTCGCAGTCCACCTCGATCACCCTGCCTCGCCGCTCCCGCAGTTTCGGGTGCCGCTGATGGAGGCCAAGCCGCAGCAGCGGCACCCACGCGGCGAGCTCAAGCGCCGATCGTGCGGGCAGGAAGACCGCGTCGAGCTCCCCGTCGTCGGGAACGGCAGAAGCCGCCGGATTGAGCCCGACACCGTAGTTGGGAAGGTTGCCGATCACCACCATGCCCTCCCCCAGCTCCTCCTGCTCGCCATCGACGCGCCATCGGACGCGCGGGGGCGTCCAGCGGCGGGCAACCCGCAAGATGGGCGCGGCGTAGGACAAGTGGCTGATCGCCCCGCGGCGCACCGCCGCAAGTTCATGCACGACATCCGCATCGAACCCGATCGATGCCATGAGTACGAACGGCTCGCCGTTCGCTTGGCCGAGATCGAGGGCGCGCATCCTCCCCGCCTCAAGCGCGCCGACAATGGCACCTGCGTCCGCCCGCATGCCAAAGGCGCGGGCAAAGAGGTTCTCCGTTCCCGTCGGCGCATGCCAGAGGGGAACGCTCCGCGCCGCCGCCGCGGGCGCCACAAGCCTGACCGCACCATCGCCGCCCACGACGACCACCGCGTGGGCGCCATCGAGCGCCCCGCCCATCCAGTCGGCTGCGGCCGCAGGCCTGGTCTCGACAGCGGTCACCGCCACGCCGCGTCCGACGAGTTCGGAACGGAGTCGATCTGCGGCCATGCGCGATCGACCACTTCCGGAGGCGGGGTTGTAGACGAGCGTCACGCGCACGGGGCGAAAGGGTATCCGCGCGACCGGCACTCGGGCGGGGCGCAGACGGCTCGGACGGAACGCGTCGCGGATGCACGCCGCTCGGTTTGAGCAAGCCACGCGGCGCGCGTACCATCCGAGGCTTGATGTCTGCCAGCCACCCGCACCGTCCGTTCCTACGCGCGCTCCGCACCCACGCGGTGCTCGCGCTGCTGCTGCTGGGCGCACCGCTCCTTCCAGGGAACGGCGCGTCCGCGCAGTCGCAGCGGTACGAACTCGACGCACTCGACCGCTGGAAGAAGGTGGCCGATGTCGACCCGGGCAGCGAGGAAGCCCAGGTTCTCGCAGCGCGGCGCGCCCTCGTCAACGGCGAGCCGACCCGCGCCGAGAAACTGGCCAACGCGTTCCTCGATCGCTATCCGCTGTCGCGCTACCGCGCCGACGTGCTGCTCATCCGAGGCGATGCCAAGCGCGGCGACGACGAGTACGAGGCGCTCTTCGACTATGAGGAGATCTGCCGCCGCTACCCCGGCAGCGAGGTCTTCATTCCCACGCTCGAGCGCCAGTACGAGATCGCGGTGGACTACGCGAAGGGCCTCCGCCGCCGGTTCTTCGGCACGGTGCGCATCGTCGACACCTCGGAGGATGCACAGGAGCTCCTGATCCGAGTGCAGGAGCGCCTGCCTGGCAGCGAGCTCGCCGAACGCGCGTGCATGCAGCTTGCCGACTACTACTTCGACCGCCGCGAGATGATCATGGCGGCCGAGACCTACCGCATCTTCATGGAGAACTTCCCGCGCAGCGCCGGCGTGAACAAGGCGCGGCTGCGGTTGATCTACGCGTACCTCGCGGGCTTCCGCGGCCCGGAGTACGACGCGAGCGGACTCCTCGAGGCACGCGCCCGCCTGCGCACGCTGCAGGGCCTGCAGCCAGCGCTCGCCCAACAGGTGGGCGCGGAGAGCGTCATCGTGCGCATCGAGGAGTCCGAGGCAGCGAAGTTCCTCGCCACGGCGCGCTGGTACCTCGAGGTCGACGATCCGATCTCCGCGGAACTCAACCTGCGACGCCTGATCCAACGGCATCCCAAGTCCATCGCGGCGCTCGAGGCGCTGCGCATGATCCCGACGGTGCTGCCCCGCCTCCCGCAGGCGATCATCGACGATGCTCCCGACTACCGCGCGCTCCGGCGGGAGATCCTGCGGATCGACTGGGACGAGACGGTCCCGGCCGTGGAGGCTGCGCCAGCGCCGGAAGCGCCTGCGGCCGCGGGAGCGGCGTCATGACGTGCGATGGACCGGACGGGCGTCGGTTGGACGGCTGGTCGGACGGCCGCACGCACTGCCGCGCGGCGAACCGCTGGAGCAAGTTCGCAGGGGCGCTCGCGGCTGGCCTGGCGGCGCTGTCGCTCGCGTCGTGCGCGTCCACCCCGTCGGAGGGCTATGCGGCCACCAGCCCCTACCCCACGAACTACCGCAGCGTGGCGCTGCCGGTCTTCCGCAATGACAGCCTGATGCGGGGCTTCGAACGCGACCTCGCGGATGCACTCGTCAAGCAGGTGGAGCAATCCACTCCCTACAAGGTCCGCTCCGAGGCTGCGGCCGACACGGCGCTGCGGGGAACCATCACCGCGGTCGACCTGGTGCAGCTCTCCAAGGACCCGGGCACGGGCTTGGCCAACGAGATGATGGTGCGGATGCGCATCGATTTCGAATGGACCGATCTTCGAACGGGCGAACGAATCGTCGCGAAGTCGGGCGTCGAATCCTCCGCGCTGTTCGTACCCTCCTATCCTGCCCGAGAGCCACTCGAGCTCGGCAGGTTCGTAGCCGTCGAGCAGCTGGCGCGCGACCTGGTCGCCGCCATGCAGTCGAGCTGGTGAGGCCCGAACCACATGGTTCCCGCGCGCGTCCCGCAGGGAACGCGCCAACCGCGGTGCGGGCGTCCCAAGGGTGAGGCCCGGAGCCCACGAGGCGCCCGGACGGACGGGACTGGTCGGATCACGGAATGGCATGGATCAGCGCGGATCGGCGCAGACACAGGCCTTTCGGTGGAATCGGAGAGTGTTCGGACCGATTCGGACGAAGGAAAGCACCAACGCATGAAGCAGATTCTCTCGCGACTCTTCCGAACTGCACAGCCTGCACCCCCGTCCGCGGTGGGTTCAGCCCATGACTCCCCGAATGGCCTCCCCTCGGATCTGACCATGCACATGGCCGGTCCTGAAGGCGGCGGCGGCGGCTCCGGCGGCGGCTCGGGTGGTCCACCTACGCCTCCGCAGCAGCAGCGCGGTGGACAGCAGGTGTTCACCTGGATCATGATCGCGGGAATGATCGGTCTGGTGGTGCTCGCACTCCAGTCGTTCAACCGCCCCATGGAGGTCACCTGGACCACCTTCAAGGAGCTCGTCGAGCAGAAGAAGATCTACGACGGCACCGACCCCAAGCATCCCGCCTCCGGGCCGATCGTCATCGACGGCACGCGCATCTCCGCGTGGGTCAAGCCGGGCACCGTGGGCTACACGCTCAACCCCCAGACCAATGCCGAGGAAGCGCCCAAGCAGATCGCGGTGATCATCACGCCCGATGACAAGCGCTACAAGGACTTCCTCGACGCGCAGAACAAGCAGTACAAGGAGATCGAGGCCTCGATCTGGCCCGCGCTCCTCATCAACCTGCTGCCGGTGCTCCTCATCATCGGCATCATCTGGTTCATCGCGCGCTCCATGCGCGGTGCGGGTGGTGGTCCGGGCGGCATGCTCGGCAACTTCGGCAAGAGCCGGCACCGCATGCAGACCAAGGAGCAGGTCAAGATCACCTTTGGCGACGTCGCCGGCGTCGACGAGGCCAAGGAAGAGGTGCAGGAGATCGTCGAGTTCCTCAAGAACCCGAAGCGCTTCTCCCGTCTCGGCGGCCGTATTCCCCGCGGCGTGCTGCTCTCGGGTCCTCCGGGCTGCGGCAAGACGCTGCTCGCCAAGGCGATCGCCGGCGAGGCCGATGTGCCGTTCTTCTCGATCTCGGGCTCCGACTTCGTGGAGATGTTCGTGGGCGTCGGCGCCAGCCGCGTGCGAGACCTCTTCAAGCAAGCCAAGGAAAACTCGCCGTGCATCATCTTCCTCGACGAGATCGACGCCGTCGGCCGACGCCGCGGCGGAG
The DNA here is from genome assembly GCA_903856525.1 of uncultured bacterium. Taxonomy (GTDB): domain Bacteria; phylum Planctomycetota; class Phycisphaerae; order Phycisphaerales; family SM1A02; genus QWPT01. Next base: position 7,512 of record CAIOCH010000320.1, read on the forward strand.
GCTTCTCCTCGGGCGGGCATGACGAGCGCGAGCAGACGCTCAATGCGATCCTCGTGGAGATGGACGGCTTCGACGCCAACACCCAGGTGATCGTGATCGCCTCGACCAACCGTCCCGACGTGCTCGACCCGGCGCTCACGCGCCCCGGGCGCTTCGACCGCCAGGTCGCGGTCAACCTGCCCGATCTCGTCGGCCGCCGCCAGATCCTCGCGGTGCACGCCAAGAAGGTGAAGCTCGCCGAGGACGTCGACCTCGAGAAGGTCGCCCGCGGCACCCCGATGTTCTCGGGTGCGGACCTCGCCGCGCTCATCAACGAGGCGGCGATCATCGCCACCATGGCCGACAAGGACTTCGTCGAGTTGGCCGACCTCGAGGAGGCCCGCGACAAGGTGCGCTGGGGCCGCGCCAACAAGAGCCGCAAGATCGAGCAGCAGGAGCGCGTGGCCACCGCCTACCACGAGGCCGGGCACGCCGTGCTGCAGATGCTTCTCGAGCACGCCGACCCGCTGCACAAGGTCACGATCATCCCGCGCGGACAGGCCATGGGTGCCACCTTCTCGCTCCCCGAGAAGGACCGCTATGGCTTCGGACGCAAGCATGTCCTCGCGACGCTGCGGGTCCTCTGCGGCGGCCGCATCGCCGAGGAGCGCAAGACCAGCGATGTGAGCTCGGGCGCGTCGATGGACATCAAGATGTGCACGCAGTACGCACGGGCCATGATCCTCCAATGGGGCATGTCGGACCGGCTCGGCTTCGTGAACTATGCGGGCAGCGACTCGCGCGAGGTGTTCCTCCCCGAGAAGGACTACTCGCCCGAGACCGCGCGTGTGATCGACGAGGAAACCCGCCGCTTCATCGACGAGGCGTACACCGAGGCGACGCGCCTGCTCGACGAGAACTGGGACAAGGTCGTGGCCGTGTCGGAGGCGCTGCTCAAGTACGAGACCCTGCAGCGCGACGACGTCGACCGGCTGATGCGCGGCGAGCCGATGGGCAAGCCCACCATCGCCGACATGCTCACCGCCGAAGCCAGTCGTCCGCGCGCGGCGACCTCGGAGCCGACGCCGCCCAAGACGGGACCAGAGCTTGGCGGCGCGATGCCGAGCCCGGCCTGAGTCGCCGAACTTTCTCCCCGAACCAACCGACGCGCCCCGCCACAGC
>CAIOCH010000321.1 GCA_903856525.1 uncultured bacterium
CTTTGGTTCTGCGGTTGCAGGGAATGCCAAATTTAGGGAAACTGCTTGGTCAATATATTGTTGTCTTACACCAGCTTGTCGGTGGTGGTGATCACGCGGCTCGCGGCCGAGTAGCCCGTGCTCGCGAGGATCATGTTGATGAACTCCTGCGAGAGGTCGACGTTCGACAGTTCGAGCGCGCCTCCGACGAGGCGGCCCGTGCCGAAGTCGCGCGGCTTGGCGACGAGCGGCGTGCCCGAGTTCGGACCCGTGCGGAACAGGTTGTCGCCGGCGTCGACGAGGCCCTCGGGATTGGAGAACTTGGCCAGCGCCACGAGTCCGATGGTGCGGGTGAGGCCGTTGGTGAACGATCCCGAGATGCGGCCGTCCTCGCCGATGGAGAAGTTCGACAGCGTGCCGATCGGCGAGCCGTCCTGGAACACCGCGGCGAGGTTCGACGCGCTGTCGGTGAGGCTCGAGACCGCATCGGTGCCCGAGTTGAAGTCCATGTTGACCGTGAGCGGGCTGACCGCGCCGTTGGTGCGGGTGATCGAGAAGCTCTGGTTGGTGGCGTTGGTGAAGCGGCCGGTGGCGTCGAAGGTCACCTCGCCGAGGCCGATCAGCCGCGACACGGCGTCGTTGTCGTTCGACTCGGCCACGAACTGCCAGGTGGTGCCGCCCGAGGCGCTCGTCTGCTGCAGCGTGAAGGTGAGGTCGATGGTGAGCGGCGTGCCCAGCGAGTCGTAGACCACGAAGCTGGTGCGCACGCTCTCGCCGTTGGCGGAGCCGCTCTTCTGCAGCACGAGCGGCTGGCCGCTGCCGGCACCGGGCGTGTTGATCACGAAGTCGGCGGTCTCGAGGGCGAGGTCCTGCACGGTGCCCTCGTTGCCGGTGATGACCAGCTGGCCTCCGGCGTTGATGGTCACGTTGCCGCCGAGGTTGGAGGAACTGCCCACGCCCGAGTTGTCGAGGCCGAGCACATCCTCGAGGAAGTCGGTGAAGTCGCCGAGGGTGGCGCCGTTGGCATCGGCCCCCGCCACGGAGGTGGCGCTGAAGGCAAACGTCTTGCTGCCGAGGTCCTTGCCGCCCTTCTCCACGCCCGAGATGGTGATCGACTTCGGGTTGGTCGAGGAGTCGAAGGCGAGCACGGAGCCGCCCGCGCCGTCCGACATGTAGATGTCGGTGGAGGTGATGTCGGTGCTGGCGCCGACGGGGATGGTGAGCGCGGCGTCGGTGAACCAGGCGCGGCCCGTGTGCACCGAGCCCGTGGTGCCCACGCTGCCCGAGGCGTTCAGGTTGCCGTTGAAGATCACGTTGCGGCTTGCCTCGGCGAGCGTGAGGGTGCCCACGGGGATCGACAGCGGCACGAGGTCGCCCTCGATGACGTTGAACTGCTCGTCGACCCCGAAGCCCATGACGCGCGCGCCCGACTGCGAGACCAGTTCGTTCTGCGGGTTGCGCACGAAGTTGCCCGCGCGGGTGAAGTGGCGCGTGCCGGCGACATCGACGATGAAGAAGCCGTCGCCCTCGATGGCCACGTCGGTGGCCACGCCCGTGGCGCCGATGGCGCCGTTGTTGAAGTTGCGCTGGGTGCCCGCCACGGTCACGCCCAGACCGACCTGGCCCGGGTTCGTGCCACCGGTGTTCGTGCCAGGCGCGGTGCCGAGCGAGAAGTTGCGGCTGAAGGTGGGCGTGAACTGCATGCGGTTCGACTTGAACGCCGTGGTGTTCACGTTGGAGATGTTGTTGCCGATCACATCGAGGCGGCGCGAGTTCGAGATGAGTCCCGAAAGGCCGGTGAAGAGTGCGGTGGTGCTTGCCATGACTGTGCTCCTCGATCGTTAGGCGCTGAGGCGCTCGGGGCGCGACGCGCGCGTGCTGCTGCTGGATTCGAACTGCTCTGCGATCTCGCGGGGCGGAAGGGCGCGGGGCCCGAGGGCGCGCGCGGAATACGTGGCCGATTCGCCGCGGATCGCAATCGCGGCGTCGACCTCCTCGAAGATGAAGTCGTCGCGGGTCTCGAGTCGCTCGAGGCGGCGCGACGCGATGTCGGCGATGAAGGACCGGCCCTCGGCGACCACCACGGCGCGGCGGGCGCCGCGGGCCTCGGCGAGATCGAGTGCGCGCGCCACCTGCGCCAGCGTGGCGGGTTCGAGCGTGGCGCCGTCGGCGAGTTCGGGCGTGCGGGCGCTCTCGATGCCGCCTTCGCGGGCGAGGTCGAGGAGCTCGGTGAAGGCGCCATCGGCCACCGAGGCGCGGTGCGACGACGCGGACGCCTGGACCGCCGACGCACCTCCCGATGCAAACCCGGGCCGCACGGCGGGCTCGAGTCGTCGCAGGAGATGGCGCGGGTCGATGGTCATCGGGTCACGGTCGTGGGGATGCGCGGTTGCGTCGCGCGCGTGTCAAGGGTTCAGTTCCGGGCGAGGGATCACGGGTTCGCGGCGTCGTCGTTGCCATCGCCGGCAGGCGGCGGAACTGTCTCGGAGTCGATGTACTCGACGTTGTCCATGGGAATGATCCAGCCGTTCTCGAGCACGAGCGCGATCTCGTCGCCCGTGCGCGCCACGCTCTTGACCTTGCCGCCCACGCGCTCGGCGTCGGCGGTGAGTCCAGCGACGCGCTTGCCGATCAGGCCGCCCGCGCTCGACATCTGGTTCTGGAACACGATGCTCTCGAGACGGTTCGACATCTCGATGTCGCTCTCGATCGATCGGATCGAGTTGAGCTGCTCGAGCAGCGCACCGGAGTCGTTCGGCTTGAACGGATCCTGATTCTGCAGCTCGGTGAAGATGATCTTGATGAACTCCTCGCTGGAGAGCTCGTTGAAGCGGCTGCCCGTGGCGGCTGGTGCTCCGGATCCGGCGAGTGCATTGATGGCGCTCATGGTTCGACTCCTTCGATTCGCTTGCGGATCAGCCGGCGCGGCGCTTCGGCTCCGTCCTCTGCGCCGTCTCGCCGGTCAGGGTGGCCGCGAATCCGCGCGGCCCTTCCTGTCGCTGCGCATCCGTGCGCTCGCGACCACCACGGGGCTCGCCATCGCGGCGCCCGCGGCTCTCGCCACCCGCGGCGTCCTGCCGCGTTCCGCTGCGCTCACCGCGCTCGCCTCCGTCGGACCGTGCGCCGGCGCCCTCCTGGCGCGCGTCGCCTCCGCCCTGCGCGGTGGCGGAAGCCGCGGATTCCGTTCCGCGACCGCCGTGCACCGAGATGCGCTCGACGGAGAGGCCTTGGGATTCGAGTCGTTCACGCAGCATGCCGAGGTTCGCTTCAAGCAAGACCCGTGCCTCGGGGGTGGCCGCCGTGAAGTCGGCAACAACTGCCCCCTGCCGGACCATGAGTTCGATGCGCAGCGCACCGAGCGCGGGCGGCTCGAGGCGCATGGTGATGGCGCCACCGCGCTGGTTGGCGAGAAGTCCAACGCCCTTGGCAGCGAGTTGCGCCGCGGGATGGGCCTCGCCGTCGGCGAGGGCGGACGCGAGGTCCGCAGCGGGACCAGCGAAGGCAGTTCCTGCGTCGCCCCCGCCGAATCCGCCTGAGGCGGCGGCTCCATCGCGGCCGCCGGCGGACTGCACCGCCGTGGCGGTGATGGTGGTGGTCGCGGGCGAAGTATCGTTCGACGAGGTGATCGTCAGCCGCCCCTGCTCCACCGACTGCTGCACGCGGGAACGGGCAATGGCGCCCTCGACCTCCGCGAGGCGGCCGGCGACGGCGTCGGCTGCAGGCGCCGTCTGTGCGCGCTCGATGGCGGGTTTGGCCTGCTCGATGAGGCGGGCGAGCGGATCGGATGCGGCACCCGTCGCCGCGGACGATGCGGAAGTCGACGCGGACCCCGTCGATGCGTTCGATGAAGTCGCGTCCTGGGCGCGCGGCGCGGCGTCGTTGCCGAGCGCACGGCCAGCGGCGCGGTTGGGGTCGTTCGGTCCGACTCCTGCGCGGATGGCGCGCACGTCGCCGGATTCGGCGCGCGCAGCGCCGACCTCTGCAGGCCGTGGCTCGGCGTCGATCTCCGTGGTCGCCCCTGGCGACAATGCGCCAGATCCGCCAACCGCCGTGGGCGCCGCGTCGGTCGCCGAGCCCGCCTTGAC
>CAIOCH010000322.1 GCA_903856525.1 uncultured bacterium
GGCTGGAGACGACGGCATCGTTGCTCATGCGAGGGAGCGTAGCACGGCCCGTACGGGGCTTGCGTCGAACCCGACGAGCGGCAGCGGCAGTGCGATGAGCTCGTACTCCCCGGGTGCGACATGCGCGAGGCGCAGCCCCTCGAGGATCGACACATCGCGCGCAAGGAACCGCTTGTGCGCGGCCAGATCCTTCGACTCCTGCACATCCACGCTCGGCGTGTCGATGCCGATGAGCGTCACGCCGCGGTCGGCGAGCGCATCGACGAGCGCGGGCTCGAGGCCCGCGAAGTCGCTGTTCCAGCGGGTGAAGTCGGGAAAGGTCCCCGTCCGCAGCAGCACGCGCGGATGCCGGATCGCTGCGATATCCAAACGGATATCACCGACGCCCACGCGGGAACCACCCTCGCGTCGGGCCACGGGTGCGTCGATCACATGGCACGGACCGAGGTAGCGCGCGAGCGGCATTGCGTCGATCGACGCCGCGCCCGCCCCGTAGTGGTTCGCACCGTCGGCGTGCGCGCCGAGGTGGACCGTCGCGCGCAGCGTCGAGAGCGTGATGGTCGCGCCGCCCTCGATCGTGCAGAGGACCTCGCGCGAGACCGGCGTATCGCCCGGCCAGACGGCGATGTCAGGCGTGATCGCTGGGGTGATGTCGATGAGTGCGCGCGGGGTCATGGTGATGGTCATGTTCGTGGCCGTGGTCTTGTTCGTGGTCGTGACCGTCGTCACGGTTGTGGTCATGACCGCGGTCCCGACGTGCGACGGAGGTCGTCGCCGACGACATCGCGCCGCGTGCGCGCGAGTCCGACGGGCAGCAGGGCGAGCAACGCGATGGCGAGGGCGATCGCCACAGTCCACAGGATGCCGTAGTGGATCTGCGGTCCCGCGCCGGAGGGTCCGAGCAGCCAAGCGAACTGGTCGAAGAGCGCGCGCGTCGCGTCGTCGGGAGGCGCGCTGCGGCCAAGCCCCCAGGTGTGGACGCCCTTCGCCTCGCCGCCGCGCGCGAGCCAGCCGATGGCGAGGCCACCCTGCGCGAGGGCGCCGATCGCGCCGCCGCCGTTGGCCATCAGTCCGATGGCGAATCCGCCGATCGCGCTGCCCAGCCAGGCGACCGCGCCGCCGCCGAAGGCCGCGAAGGTGCCGATCGAGAGGCCGCCGAAGGTGACGCCGCCCAGCGACAGGCCGCCGAACGCGACGAGTCCGCGAGCCACGCCCCCAAAGGCGAAGACGCCGGTCGCGACATCGCCCAGCGCGAAGTAGCCCTTGGCGTGGCCCATCTTGCCCGCGGCATCTGGACCGAGCGCAACCGAGACGAGCGGGAGCCCGAGCACGCGCCGCTCGGAGGTGTAGCGGCGCGTGGGCCTGCCGTACATACCGCCGAGTTGGCGTTCGCGGACAAGGACCTCGACGAGGGGTTTCCCGCACTCGGGGCAGCTCGCACTCTGCACCGCGCCCGTGAGGTCGTGGCCGCAGGCTGCGCAGAACGGCTTCGGGAGCACCGTGCCGATCGGCACGCGGTTGTTCACGGCACAGCTCCGGTCGCGATCAGGACGGCAGCGGCCACCGCGGCGACCGCGAGCGACACACCCACCGCGACCACGGTCCGGACAGCGCGGTCATTCGCAGCGCCGCGCGCCTTCGCCTCCGAGTACGGCACCGTCGAGAAGCTCACGAGGTCGTAGAGCGGCACGAAGGTCGCGGGCATCACGCGGTTGAGCGCGTGCTCGATCTTCTTCTTCCACTTGAAGCTCGCTCGTCCGGTGAGATCGCGCATCTCGATGAAATTGCGCAGCGCCATGTCGGCGATGGCGTTGGCGTTGGCGATGCGCGCCGCCTCGTAGGTGCGGAGCGCCTCCTCGACGGACGATGAGCCCGCGAGCGCGTCGGCGAGCGCCTCGCAGTCCTCGAAGCTCGCGTTCGCGCCCTGCCCGTAGAACGGCACGATCGCGTGCGCCGCGTCGCCGATGAGCGTCACGCGGCCGCGCGACCACGGGCTGCAGCGCACGGTGACCATCACCCCCACGGGATTGCGCTCGAAGTCCTCGGCGAGCGTGGGCATGAGCGGCACCGCATCGGGGTAGACTCGCTGGAAGTGCGCGAGCGCCTCGTCGCGCGTGCGCACGGCGGCGAAGCTCGATCCAGCGCCGTCGTGGCGCCAGAACAGCGTGCAGGTGAACGAGCCGTCGGGGTTCGGCAGCGCGATCATCATGCTCTCGCCGCGCGGCCAGATGTGGAGCGCGTTCCGGTCCATGGCGAACGGCGCGTAGGGCCCGCTGGCGACCGGCGGGATGTGCAGCTCCTTGTAGCCGTGCCCGAGGAATTCCTGCGAGTAGTCGAAGCGCTCCGTCTTCTGCAGCGCGCCGCGCACGGCGGAGTACGCCCCGTCGGCGCCCACCACCAGGTCCGCGGAGGCGACGCGGGTGGCCCCCGTCGCATCGTTGACGAAGGTCACACTGCCCGCCGCGAAGTCGACGCCCGCGCAGCGTTCGTCGAACGACACCGTGACATTCGGCTCCGCGGCCGCCGCGTCGAGCAGCGCGAGGTTGAGCGCGCTCCGCGACACCGAGTTGATCGCCCGCGTGGGATCGGCGGAGTACGGCTGGTATCCCGCGGCGCCCGCGACGGGATGCACCATGCGGCCGCCCATGCGGATCGCGTCCTTCATCACCGCATCCTCGAGCCCCGCGCGGCTGAGCGCCTTGATGCCGCGGGCGCTGATGGCGAGGTTGATCGACCGCCCCGCGGCGAA
>CAIOCH010000323.1 GCA_903856525.1 uncultured bacterium
CGTCGCCGAACGGATCCTGCTCGAGTGCGCGGAGCGCCTCGGGTGTCGCGCCGGCATCGAACGGCGGCACAAAGCGCGCCAGCGGTGCGTGCCTCGTCGCGGTCGCGACCCGCATCGGCGCGAGCGCTCCGCGGGCTCCTTCGCCGAGCGCGGCCGCGATCCAGCGCTCCATCGCCTGGTCGTAGCGCCCGCCGCCGGTGCCATGGATGAACACATCGCAGAGCACGAGTCGCGCGATCGCGGTCAAGGTCAGCGCGCGCGGGGCGACGAGCTCAGCTGCCGCGTGCTCCAGCAGTGGTGCGCGGGACATACTCCCGCGATCGAGCCTCCAGAACGGCAGTTCACCCTCGCCGAGTGGCGCGATGCGCTCGCCCCGCACGGCCTCGTTGTACGAGGCGCGCATCGACGCGAAGTCCGCGCGCATCGCCTGCGCGAAGGGCAGCGAGGCGAGGGCGGTCGCGGCCAGCGTGTGATCGACTCGCGCGCGGGGGGCGAGCAGGGCGTTCGCCGCGTGCGCCATCTGCATCGCGAGGTTCTCGCGCGTCCGCTCGGCGGCGACCGCGCGCTCGATTGAAGCAAGCGCAGGCTCGATTTCCGCGGGAACTTCATGCGCGCGCTCGGGGCGCATCATTCTCACCGGCTTTCGCAGGGTATTCGGCGCGCCCGCCCCCGTGCGTGGTGAACGCTCGAGCGCGAGCCGCACGAGCTTCCCCGCGACGAGCGAGGGAAAGGCGATGAGCGACGCGTCGTTCGTGTCATGGTCCACGACGACATGCACCAGCACCCCGCCGCGCTCGGCGGCGAGCCGCGCGCCGACGACGAACTTCTCCGCGATCCCCGCATGCCAGATGCCCGCCTGGTGGCCGGTCATCACGACGAAGCAATCGGTGGGCAGCCCGAGCGCCGCGCGCGACTCCGTGCGCCACGCCGCGAGGTCGCGCCCGAACACGAGCGCGTCGATCATGAGAGCCCATCCATCGCCCGCACGGGCAGTCGACGCGCGCAGCGGCGGATCTCGCGGTGCATGGTCTCGCGATAGATGGCAAGGCGGCGGTCAGGCACATCGAGGCCGCTTCCGAAGGTGCGCGTCATGTCGACGTAGATGCGGCGCACTGCAAGTTCCTCGATGCGCAGGCCCGCGGCGCACGCCTGCACCCAGAACTGCATGGGAAAGTCGTAGCCGTTCGCATCGAGCGCGAGTTTCGCGCACGCGGACGCGCGATAGGCCTTGTAGCCGCAGAACGCGTCGGTGATGCCGAGCGAGAGCCGCTCGTTGACTTCGCGCGTGAGCAGGGCGTTGATGCGGCGCCGATCCTCCGGCGCAGGATCGCCGGGCAGCGATTCATCGATGTACCGCGATCCCGACACGATGTCGCTCGCGCCGCGGCGGATGCACTCGACGAACGCGGGCAGGCTCGCCGGCTCGTGCTGCTCGTCGCAGTCCATGGAGATCACCCAGTCGTAGCCGCGGAAATCGGCCCACTCGAGCATGTCCTGCATCGCGCGTCCGTAGCCGCGGTTCTTGCCGTGGCGGATCACCTCCACGGGGTGCTTCGCGAGCATGCAGGGGGTGCCGTCGGTCGATCCGTCGTCGATGACCAGGATCTCGCCGCCGAACCCAGCGGCGTGGCGCGCAACCTCCCCCAGCACGCGGTCGACGGACTTCTCCTCGTTGAAGACGGGGATCGCGATCAGGACGCGTGGTGCGGGGCTCGTCATGCGGTTCGGGCTCTCGTGGTGGATCGCGCAGCAGGATCGGGGCGGACCCCGTTCGGCCCGCTATCGCGCGCCCGCCGGCGCGGGGACGGTATCGACGAGCACCGCGACTTCGTCGCGCGTCGTGCCGAGGATGCCGAGGATGACGCGTTTCTCGCGTCGTCTCTCAGCGATGACGCCCATGCCGGGCACGATGAACAGTTCGCTGCGGACCTCGGCGCGGGCGGCGTCCAGCGCCGCCTCGAAGCGGAACTCCGCGATCACCGCGCGGCGCGTGACGCCTCGGTGCTGCACCTCGCACTCGCCGGTGATGGAGAGTGACCTCGAGCCGGTGCCGCGTGCCCGCACCTTGTCCTGGGGGACGGTGCGGACCTCCATGGGACTCCGTCCCTCGCAGGGAATCCCCGGCACCAGCTTCGCCGGCGCGAACGGCAGGGCCTCTGCGAACAGGCTCCGCATCGACTCCGGCGGCGTCTCCACGAGTGCAAGCCAGAGCGCGCCATCGGCATCGCTCCGGAGATGCAGTCGTTCGTCGGTGCGGCCGTCGCGCTCGCGCACATACACCAGCAGTCCGCCCTGCGACTCCACCCGCTCCGACTCGCGCGCGACGGGCCTCCCGTCCCGCAGGACCTCGAATCGCGCCTCCATTCCCTCGGCCGGAAGAAAATCCCGCGCGGCGAGCGTGCGCTGCGTGGGCACAGGATCCCCTGCGACGAACTGCGCGGCGTCCGCGGGCCCGGCCGTCGTCGCCGACGCGGTGTCCGCGCGCGGGGCGACGGTGCAAGCGCCGCAGGCCAGCCCGACGGCGCCTGTGGCCAGGAGAAGTGACGGGCGGCGCGCAGCCATCAGTCGACGGGAAGTCCCTTCGACTTCCACAGCGCCCGAAGGTCCTCGAGCTTGATCATCTCGGTCACGGATCCATCGACATCGGTCCGACGCACTCGCTTGCCGCGCTCATCGAACTCCTGCACCGTCATGGCCGGCGACGAGCCTTGCCGGGTCTCCAGCCGCCAGCCCGTACCGATGCGCGTCCACTTCTCGTGCCGCTGCGGAAGCTTCTGCTCCCGCTGGTCGAAGGCGTAGTCCTTGAACGCGATGCCCGCGCGCGAGTTCGCTCCGGCCCCGACGTCCGTGCCCGCGACATCCCGCGGTAGCAGTTCGCCGAGCACGATGAGTTCGGCCTGGGACAGGTACGCGGGCGGAACCGCCCATTCCTGCGGCTCCCGCGTCATGCCGTCGCCGCTCGCGGTGATCACCTGCAGCACGGGTCGCGGCGCCCCGGCGCTCGGCGCGAGGCGGAGTCCCGTCTGCGCGCTCGAGCGGCTGGCGCGCTTCTGCCGCTCGGTGGTGCGGATCGACCATGCCTCGGACGCGCGGTCCCAGCGCACGAAGTAGCGGCTCTGCGCGTCCACCGTGTGCGAGGGGTCGTTGTTCACCACGATGCGCGCGTCGATCGACGCCAGAAGCCCCGGCTCATTGTCCTCGCCCTTGAGCTTTGCCGGGTCCTTGGACGCATCGACCTCACCCTGCCTGCCCTCTCGGACGCGGATGACCATGTAGCCGTAGTCCTGACGCGCTCCGGCTTCGTCGGTGCGCCACATGCGGTACACGCGGGGCTCGGGGTCGATGGTGGCGCGGAGTTTGTCGGCGGTGATCGCCCCCGCGATCTCGGCGCCCCGCACCAGCAGGTCCATGTCCTCGGCCGCTGCCTTGGCCACGTCGCGTACCGTGATCGTGGCAAAAGCGCGCTCCAGGAGCGGGCGTGCCGACGCGAAGGATCCATCGACGATGAGCATGGAGAACGCGAGGTAGCTGTCGATGGACGAGGGCAGGGCCAGCATGCCCATGATTCCCCGGCCGCCGGTCTCGAGTGGCACGGCGAGGTACACGATGTGACCGTCGACCGTGCCCGCGCGGAACGCCTCGTTGGCGACCACCTCGATCTTGGAATCGCGAGCGCGGACTTCCGCCACGTAGTCCTCGCACTGGCTCCTCGCTGTGGTTCCCGCCTTCGACGCCGTGATGGAGGTCGCCCGCAGGCGCCAGCCGGGCTGCTGGCCATCCTCTGCCAGGAGGTAGCTCAGCGAGCGGCCGCGCTCGATGCGGACCGTGCAACCGGCAGGCACACGCATGGTGAATCCCAGGCCCTCCGCGTCCAGGGGAACCTCCGCCAGACCGTCCGAAGGCACGGCACGGGTCGCCTGGGCCCGAGCGCCGTCCGAGAACAACGAGGTTGGAAGGGCGATGGACGTCCAAAGGAGCAGGGGCACGGTCGCGCGGGCCAATCGGCCACGAAACTGCGTGCATCGAGCCTTCGGCCAGTGGGAGGTCTGCAAGCGGTGCATCACGGCGCGGATACTACGGGGTCCCGCTGCGATGCGACGGGAAGCACGCTCCGCAATGCAGTGGGCATCGTCGGCCAATAACCATGATTCGCATCGGTGGCGCACGCATCCCGCTTGCCGACGCGTTGACAGCCACGGTGGATTTGCTATCCTCACCGATTCGCGCCACTTCGGCTTTGCCGCCGTTGGGCGTGATCGTCTCCGCATGGCCTCACTTCGGTGCGCTGCGCGGACGACGGGTTGGCAAGTGAGGACAGTCAGTCGTACCTGGCGCGGGCCAGCACGAAAAACCCTTCGAAACACGAACGAATACACGAGGCGACACCAAATGACTGGCGGCAAGTTCCGGATTCGCATGGAGGCCTACGACCATCAAGCTCTCGACGCTTCGGCGCGCGAGATCGTCGACCAGGCCAAGCGCACCGGCGCACGCGTCGCGGGTCCCATCCCGCTGCCGACGCGCCGCGAGATCTACACCGTGAATCGTTCTCCCTTCATCGACAAGAAGTCGCGCGAGCAGTTCGAGATCCGGACGCACAAGCGCGTGATCGACATCACGGACTGGAACCACCGCACCACCGATGCGCTGCAGCGCCTCGTCGTGCCGGCCGGCGTGTTCCTCCGCATCAAGGCGTGACCCCGCGCATCTCGGCAAACACCGCCGCGATGCTCAAGGTCCAGGGGTTCGGCGTGGTAACCGCCGAGCCTCAGACAGAACCCTTCCCCGCAAGCGTCATGTCCGCCACCAAGTGGCGAACCCCTGACGGAAACCCAAGCCAGAAGCTGAAGCAGCCATGAGCAGCACCCCCATCAAGTTCGCGATCCTCGGCCGCAAGATCGGCATGACCCGCTACTTCCTCGCGGACGGGCGGAACATCCCCGTCACCGTGATCGAGGCTGGTCCATGCGTGGTCACGCAGGTCAAGACCGCCGATCGTCACGGCTACTCCGCCGTGCAGATCGCCTTCGACGACATGAAGGCGCGCAACTCCACGATCCCGATGATCGGTCACGATGCGAAGGCCGGCAGCGCGCCCAAGCGCGTCCACCGCGAGATCCGCGTTGCCGACGACGCCGCTGCGAACGGCTTCCAGCTCGGCCAGACCATCGATGTCAGCGCCCTCGAGGGCACGCAGTACGTCGATGTCGTCGGCACCAGCAAGGGCAAGGGTTTCGCGGGCAACATGAAGCGCAACAACTTCAAGGGCATGAGCGCCACGCACGGCACCGAGCGCAAGCACCGCACGTCGGGCAGCATCGGCTCGCACGGCACCGACCGTGGCCACGGCGCCAAGATCAAGAAGGGCAAGCGCATGTCGGGCCAGATGGGTGACGAGCGCGTCACCGTCCGCAGCCTCGATGTTGTCAAGATCGATGCCGAGAAGAACCTGCTGCTCGTCAAGGGCCCGGTTCCCGGCGCAAACGACGGATACCTCTACATCCGTCCCGCCACGCGCCTCTTCAAGCGCAAGGCGAAGAAGCTCACCAAGAAGTGAGTGGTTGAGGAAGCCCGAACCGGCGCGGGAGCCGGAGCGGGCGCGTGTGAGGTGAAGTGACGGCCTGAGCCCGCGACAAGGGATTCAGGCGCCAGCAAGGCCCGCGAGGGAACCAGTTGGCAAGACAAGTACCGGGTTGCGGCAAGGCGAAGGCTGAGCCAAGACCCATTCACCGAGTTGATTCCTGCTCCGTGCCGCCAACAACAGGCACGGGGAAGATGAAGCGAAGAGCGGGCGCAGCCCGCGAGAGGCGAAGCAAATGATCGAACTGCCGATCTACGATTCCACTGGCAAGAAAGTCGACAGCCTGAAGATCGACGAGCAGACGCTCGGCGGAGAGATCCGCCACGCGCTCCTCAAGCAGGCCTACGTCATCACCCACGGCAACCAGCGACAGGGCTCCGCGCGCACCAAGAGCCGCGGAGACATCGAGGGTTCGACCCGCAAGCTCTACAAGCAGAAGGGCACCGGCAACGCGCGCGCCGGTGCTGCCCGCACCCCCATCCGCAAGGGTGGTGGCGTGACGTTCAAGAAGACCCGCACCCGCGAGGACTTCCGTCACGAGCTTCCCAAGAAGATGCGCCGCCTGGCGAACCGCAACGCGCTGCTCGCCAAGCTCGTCGACAACGAGGTCAAGTGCTTCACCGCCTTCGACTTCCAGGCGCCGAAGACCGCCGACTTCGCCAAGATGATCGAGGCCGTCGGCATCAACCGCACCTGCCTCGTCGCCACCGACAAGACCAACCGGAACGCGATGCTCTCGGCGCGCAATCTTGCGAACGTCGACGTCTGCCGCATCGATCAGCTCAATGCGTTCGAGCTCCTCAACCACCGCTTCCTCGTGGTGGACAAGGCTTCGCTCGTGGCGTTCCTCAACGAGAGCTGCTTCGAGGCTCCCGCTGCGAAGGAGGCCAAGTAAATGGATCCGATCCACGTCATCGTCCGCCCGCTCGTGACCGAGAAGGCGACCTGGGGCTCCGGCCACCACAACCGCTTCGCCTTCGAGGTCTCGCGACTCGCGTCCAAGACCGACATCAAGAAGGCTGTCGAGTCGCTCTACAAGGTCCGCGTCGTCGGCGTCGCCACCCAGAACCGCCACATCCGCGCCCGCGCGTACCGCTACGGCGTCGTCGAGGGCAAGGTCTGGAAGCGCGCCGTCGTCAAGATCCACCCCGAAGACAAGATCGAGCTCTTCTGATTCAGAACCAGAAGCTGAGGTAGACCACCATGGCAATCCGCGTTTACAAGAAGGTCAC
>CAIOCH010000324.1 GCA_903856525.1 uncultured bacterium
CTCCTGCAGCCCGACGCCGAGTGGCCCGCGGGCCTGCCGTACATCTGCGAAACGCAGGTCGGCCACGAGGGCACCGACACCGACCCGTCGAAGAAGGGCATGACCAACCAGATGCTCTCGGCAACCGACCGCGAGATCGGGCGACTGCTCGTCCAGGGCGGTTTCGCAACGTGGTCCGGCAGCGGCGTCACGCTCACCGATCCGAACACGCTGGTCGTGGTCGTGGGCGATAACGGCAGCTACGGACCGGTCGTGCGCCTGCCGTACAACAAGTTCCAGGCCAAGGGCTACGTGAACCAGTCGGGCGTGAGCGTTCCGCTCGTGATCGCGGGCGCGGGCGTGGCATCGCCCGGCCGCTCGGTCGACGCGATGGTCAATGTCGCGGACCTCTACCAGCTCTTCGGCGAGGCGGCGGGCGTGGACGTCCGCGCCACGGTCCCGGCGACGCATGCGCTCGACGCGCAGAGCATGATCGGCTACCTGCGCGACCCGGCCACTCCGGCGGTGCGCGCGTTCAACTTCACCCAGAACGGCACCAACCTCGCCTTCCCGGGCGGGATGTTCCGCGCCTGCCTGCTCAAGTCGCTGCAGACCTGCACCGACACCATCTTCCCCGGCGAGACCGTGTGCGATCTGCACGGCGGCACCTGGTACGAGGGCTACGCCACCTGCTGCGACCTGCGCGACTCCGGAACCGCCGGAACGGGCTGGGGCATCGTCTCGCCGTCGGCCCTCGCCGTGACCGACGGGCGCTACAAGCTGATCGTGAAGGAGCTTCCCGGCTGCGATCAGGGCAAGGTCTGCGCGTACGAGTTCTACGACCTCACCACCGCGCCCTTTGCCAATGTGCTCGGCGGCCGCGGCATCGACTACCCAAGCGCGAACATGCTGTCCGACGCCGCGACCTGCGCGGGCTCGGAGCTCACGCCCGAGGCCGAGCTCGCGTTCGAGGCGCTCGACGCCTACGCCCGCAACCTGCTCGCGTCGGGCGCCGCCGTGCCGGGCGACGGCAACCTCGATGGCGTGGTGGACGCCGCCGACATCTCGGGCATCCTCACCTACTGGGGTGGCCAGTCGGTGTACGACTTCAACAACGACGGCACGACCAACGGCGACGACCTCGCCGGGGTGCTCAACGGCTGGACCGGGCGCCCCTGAGGCGCGCGCGATGGACAGGCTTTCCGGCCTCGCTCCCCAAACTCGCTCCTCCAACGCTCCGCTCGAGCGCGCTCCGACATTCGGACGACTCCGAACGCGATTGAAACGATCGCGCGGTCGATCCCCTGTAGGCTCCCTCCATGACCTCGACCCTCATCCATCGCATTCCCGCCATCGCACTCTCGCTCGTGCTCGCCGCCTGTGCATCCAACGGGCCGCGCGCCAGTGACGACGCCGCAGCGACCACCATCGCGCCCAAGATGGCGCTCCAGGAACTCAAGGCCGGAAATGCCCGCTTTCTCTCGGGCGATGTCCGCATGCACGATTGGCGCCACGAGCGCACCGTGAAGACGGGCACCGACGGACAGACGCCATCGGTCGGCGTGCTCACCTGCGCCGACTCGCGCACGCCGCCCGAGATGATCTTCGACCAGGGCGTCGGCACGCTCTTCGTCGTGCGCATCGCGGGCAACTTCCAGAACGACGTGGCGGTCGGCACCTTCGAGTACGGCGTCGCCGCGCTCGGCGTGCACACGATCGTCGTGATGGGCCACACGAAGTGCGGCGCGGTCGGCGCGACCGTCGCGGGCAAGGACCTCCCCGGCAAGATGCCGGCGTTCGTCGCCGCCATCAAGCCCGCGATCGCCGAACTCCCGAAGGGCGCCGACGGCAAGGCGAGCGTGTCCGACGCCGAGATCGCCAACGTGCGCTGGCAGGCCGGCCAGCTCGTCCAGAACAGCGAGATCCTGAGCAAGGCCAAGGCCGACGGCAAGCTCGATGTCCTGTGCGCGATCTACGACGTCGAGACGGGCGCGGTGCGCTTCCTCGACTGATCGGGACATCACCACCACTGCAGCAGTCAAGGAGGCCTGTTCCGCCAGTGCGGGAACAGGCCTCCTTCATTGCGTGGCGGAGGAACGCCTGCGCACGCGACAGCGCGCCGCACCATGTACGATGCATGGCGATCGCTCGTCGAGTTGCAGTCAGGTCCGTCCGGAGATTCACCATGAACACGACCACCATCCGCCGCCCCCTCTTCGCCCTCGCCGCTGTGCTGCTCGCGAGCAGCCTCGCCGCCTGTGGCTCCAACGCGCGGGCCCGCACCGGCTACATCCCCCGCTCGGTGAAGATGACCGAGGTCAACGACATGACGCAGGAGTGGCGCGGAGGCGCGCGCATCGCGGACTTCGCGAGCGTGACCGTGGCCGAGGTCTCCACGCCCAACACGGGGGCGTACGGCGACATCAGCGAGGAGAAGCTCGCCGAGGTGCGCACGGCGCTCCAGAAGGCGCTCTCCGAGGAGCTCGCGCAGCTCAAGCCGTCGGGCGCGGCCGGCCGCACCCTCGTGGTGCGCGCGGCGATCACCGCCATCAAGCCCAACAACCCGCTCCTGAACGTGGCGCCGCAGACGCAGATCCTCAAGCGCGGCTACGGCTATGCATCGTGCGAGATCTACGCCACCGACGGTGCCACCGGCGATGTGGTGGCGGCGTTCATGCAGACCGCCGACACGCAGCGCCTGAGCACGGAGAAGTACTCCGACATCGGCACCGCCGAGCGCGCGGCGAAGGACTGGGCCAAGTCCTTCCGCGAACTCGTGGCGCGTTAACCAACGCTGCGGGCGCGGCGCTACCTTGAGGGCATGATCCTCGAGGCCTTCGCTCCCCTCGCGTTCGCCGCAGCAGCGGCCACCACCTCCCTGGCGGCCGACATCCCCACTGCCGACACGGCACATCCTCACGCTCCCGCGGCCGACCGCGGGAGCGTGATCTTCATTCACCCCGATGGCGCGGGACTCCCGCACTGGAGCCTCGCGCGCGCGCGCTGGGTGGGACCCGACGGCACACTCGCCTGGGACACACTCCCCGCGATCGGCATCTACCGTCCACACATGCGTGACAGCCTCGCGCCCTCGAGCCATTCGGGCGGCACCGTGCACGCGTACGGCGTCAAGGTGCCGCAGGACAGCTTTGGCATGGATGGCGCCGAGGTGCCGCAGGCCGCATCGGGGCGGCGCATGAGCCTCATGCGCGAGGCCGCGGGCGCGGGGCTCGCCATCGGCATCGTGAACTCGGGGCATCTCGCGGAACCGGGCACGGCGTGCTTCCTGGCGAGCGTGCCCAAGCGCGCGATGTACGCCGAGATCGCGGCGCAGCTCCTCGAGGGCAGGCCGAACGTCGTCCTCGGCGGCGGCGAGTCGCTGTTCCTGCCGAAGGGCGCCAAGGGGCGCCACGGCGCCGGCGTGCGCGAGGATGGCCGCAATCTCGTCGACGAGGCGGTGCGCGCGGGATACCGCGTGGTGTTCACGCGTGAGGAACTCGCGGCGATTCCCGCGGGAACCACCCATGTGCTCGGACTCTTCGCGGCGGCCAGCACCTACAACGACGCGCCCGAGGAAACGCTCGCGGCGCGCGGCCTGCCGCTCTACGCGCCCGACGCGCCCACGGTGGCGGAGATGACCGCCGCCGCGCTCAAGGTGCTGTCGGCGCAGTCGCACGGGTTCTTCCTCGTGGTCGAGGAGGAGGGCTCCGACAACTTCTCCAACTGCCACAACGCGGCCGGCATGCTCGAGGCGATGCGCCGCGCCGATGCGGTGATCGCCGAGGCGGAGCGGTTTCGCGCCACGCGCCCCGACACGCTGGTGCTCGTGGCCGCCGACAGTTGCGCGTCGGGACCCCAGCTGGTCGCGGCGCCCGAGAAGGACGGCGTGATCGTGCGCGGCAAGCCGCTGCCCACGACGCTGCCCGGCGATCCCGCGGCGCTCGATGGCGTGACCGGGCGCAACTCGGTGCCGTTCGAGGCGGCGCCCGACCGGGCGGGCCTCGTGCTGCCCTTCGCGGTGGCATGGGCGTCGTTCGACGATGGCGGCGAATCGGTCGCGGTGCGCGCGGCGGGCCTGCGCAGCGGTGAACTCGCGGGCACGCTCGACAACACGGACCTCTACCGTGTGATGCGGCGGGTGCTGCTGGGCGAGGACCACTCGCGTTCGCAGCCTTCCGCACCATGAGGTGCACCGAGAGGCCGAGATCTCCACTACCGCCGCCCTTCGGATTCGCTCGGTTCATCCGCCGCAGACGCTGGGCTCCGCGCTAGATTGGCCCCATGGCCGCCCGCGAGACACCCGCCGAACAGATCGAACGCCTCCTGCGGAGCGGTGACTTCCTGGGCGCCGACCGCGTGGCGAGCGAGATGCTGGTCAAGCTGCCGCAGAGTCCGATCGCCCGGCTCGGCCGCGCCCGCGCGCGGCTCAACCTCGGGCACTACGGCGAGGCCGCGGCCGATCTCGACGCGGCGCTGCGCGTGGCGCCCAAGGACGAGCTCGCCAACTACCAGCGCGGTCAGCTCGATATCCGCACCGGCAAGGACGGCGAGGGCATCGCGCGGCTCAAGCCCATCGCGCTCGGGCGCGGACCGTACGCCGTCGAGGCCATGTTCGCGGTGCTTGACATCTGCTACCACTCCGACCGCCGCGACGAGTGGCGCGAGCTCATGAAGCACGACGGCGCGTGGCGCAAGGACATCCGCAGCCAGTTCCACGGCGCGCGCCTGCTGGCCGCCGACGATGCGCTCGCGGGCGCGGACGCGCTCGTCCGCTTCCTGCGCACCACGCAGGCCTCGCGCGACCTGCGCCGCCACGCGGGCTTCGAGGCCGCGGGCCTCTACGACAAGGCGGGCATGTACCGCGAGGCGTTCGCCACCGCGCGCGAGTCGCACGCGACCACGGGCGACGACTTCGACCTCGACGTGCACATGAAGCCCATCCTCGAGCAGATCGCGCGCGTCGAACAGGGCGAGCGGTGGATCACGCCGTCGATCGATCCCGTGCAGGGCGTGGCCATCCTTGTGTCGCTGCCGCGCTCGGGCACCACGCTGCTCGAGCAGATGCTGGACCGACACCCCGCCATCGGCGGCATCGGCGAGTACGAGGGCCTCGCGCGGATCCACACCGAGCTGCGTGCGCAACCCGCGTGGCCCCGCCGCCCCGGCGATGTGCCGCCCGCGGCGTATGCGCAGCTGCAGCGCACCTACCTCGAGGGTGCTGCGCGGCTCCGCCGCCCCGACGCGCACTGGTCCTTCGACAAGACCATCCGCGCCTGGCGCGCCATCCCCGACATCGCCGCGGTGCTGCCGGGCACGCGCTGCATCCACGTGCGCCGCAGCGCACGCGACACGGCCACCAGCCTCTTCCTCTCCTACTTCCAGTCGGGGCAGATCGGCTGGACGCTCAACCTCGACACCATCCGCCGCATGATCGAGCTCGAGCGCCGGCTGGTACCGCGCGCGATGGAGGTGCTGGGCATCGACCACATCTCGATCCGCTACGAGGACATCGTCGACGACACGGCGGCCGCGGCCACCCGCTGCCTGTCGCTGCTCGGCCTGCCCATGGACGAGCGCGTGCTGGCGCCCGAGCAGAACCCGCGCGCGGCCGTGACCATCTCGGCCATGCAGGTGCGCAAGCCCATCAACCGCGGCTCCATCGGGCGCTGGCGGAACTACGACTTCGCGTTCGACGCGGCCTGGGACGCGCTCGACTGAACGGGTGCCGCGGGGCGTCCGAGAATCGCCACGCGCGGCCGTGGACAGAGTCCCGGCGGATCCGCCTCCGCAAAAACCATGCAAATCTCAGGTTCAGGGTTCTCCAAGGCCCTGGTCCGCGCTCCATTGGCACGGACTCCGCAGGCACCGGTGAGTGGCCCTGTCGGCGGAGCGATCCTTCGTCCGGATCCCGCATGCACACCCGATACACCACGACCGTCGTCCGTCTGGCCGCCGCAGCGCTCGTCGCCGCAGCCGTCTCGCCCCTCGCCTCCGCCCAGGGGGTCACGACGGGCAAGGTGCTCTTCGACGCCACCAAGGCGCAGATGGCGGGCAACGCCGACTGGGTGATCGACGCCGACGTCAACAACATCGGCACCGGCACGGGCGGGGTCATGGTCGTGGGTGGCGGCAGCGAATCGAACCCACAGCGCTTTCCCACGCCGCCGCAGTCGGGCATCATCGCCACCACGCCCGAGACCTATTGGAAGGGCGCGCTCTCGGCGTGGGGCATCGCGCTCGTCAAGCGCGGCCTTTCGGTGGAAACGCTGCCCGTGGGCAGCCGCATCACCTTTGGCGACGCCACCAACCCCCAGGACCTGTCGAACTACGGGATCTACGTGATTCCCGAGCCCAACATCCTGTTCACCCTGACGGAGAAGCAGGCGATCATCCGCTTCGTCGCCGCGGGTGGCGGGGTCTTCCTGGGCGCCAACCACGATGGCTCCGACCGCAACAACGACGGGTTCGATCCCGTCGACGTGTACAACGACCTCTTCAACAACAACGGCATCGCGGTCAACCCGTTCGGGATCCGCATGAACCTCGGCAGCTTCTCGGTGATCTCCAACTTCGTGGCACTCGATGCGGCCAGCGATCCCGTGCTCAACGGCCCCGCGGGCGTGGTCACGGCCATGGAGTTCAACAGCGGCTCGTCGCTCACCGTGAGCGGTCCCGTGGCCAAGCCCCTCGTCTTCCGCACCGCCACCCGCTCGCCCAGCGAGGCGCTGTTCGCCTGCTCGAGCTACGGGCTCGGACGCGTGGCCATGATCGGCGACTCGTCGCCGCCCGACGACGGCACGGGCGACACCGCCGACACGCTCTTCAACGGCTGGTTCGCGGAGGCCGGTGGCGACCACGCCGACATCATCATCAACGCCTGTCTTTGGCTCAACCCCGCCCCGCAGCCGCCCGCGTGCCCCGCCGACATCAACTCCGACGGCTCGGTGAACGGTTCCGACCTCGCGCTGCTCCTGCAGTCGTGGGGCGCATGCGCCAAGTGCGCCGCCGACATCGACCCGAACGGCAGCATCGACGGCGCCGACCTGGCGCTGCTGCTCCAGTCGTGGGGAAGCTGCCCGTAACCGCACTCGACAGCGGGCCCCGGCTCTGCAACATTCCCACGATGCACTTCCGGATCGAAACGCTCCCCTGCGACCATGGCGCCCTCGCGGCGCTTCACGGACGGCTTGACGAGAGGAGCCACGTCGACGCCGAGCGCGAGCTCGTGGCGCTGGTGGCGGGCGCAGGGCAACCGCGCCTCGTCCTCGACTGCGCAGGGCTCGAGTACCTCAGCAGCGCGGGCCTGCGCGCGCTCATCTCCTCCTACAAGCGCATGAAGGCGCGCGGCGGCGCCATCGCGCTCTGCGAGTTGCGCCCCGACGTGCGCGAGATCATCGAGATCAGCGGGCTCCGCGCGGTCTTCCAGCTGCACGCGACGCGCGTCGAGGCGCTGGCCTAGTCGGCGAGCGAACCGACGGGACAGATCGAGACATCGAGCCCGTTGATGCGTGCGCGCAGGTCGGCCGCGATCCCGTCCATCCGCCGCTGGGCCTCGCCCATGCGCAGCTCCGGATCGAACTCGAGGAAGATCTCCGCGTACATGTGCGGCCCGGAACGCCGCGTCCGCACCTTGTGGATGCGCTCGTAGTCGTCGATGTGGCGCACGAGCTCGCTCATGATCTTGAGCTGGGTCTCCTCCTCCACGGTCGCGTCGAGCAGGTCGCCCACCGAGGAACTGGCCATCGCCCACGCCGCGTGCAGCATGAAGGCGACGCCCACGAGCGACGCGAGCGGATCCACGTACCAGCTCCACTCGTGCTCGTGGAAGAGGAGCGCGACGAGCAGGCCGGTGCCCATCGTCGCGTCGAACGCACCCTTGGAGAACCAGAGCCGCGCCTGGGACTCCATGATCGCCGATGGCTGCCGCCGCAGCACCGCGCGCGCGCGCATGCTGATGAAGAACGAGACGCAGGCGTACACCCCGAAGACCACGATGCCGAAGAGCGTGCCCTCGGCCGCCTCGGGCTCCTCGAGCTGGTCGACGGCGCGCACGGTGACGGCCAGCGCGCACAGCACCATCACGACACCGATCGAGACGCTCACCAGGTTCTCGAGCTTGCCGACGCCGTAGGCGAAGCGGTAGTCGGGAGACTTGCGCACCGCGCGCACGGTGAGGAACGCGGCCAGCACCGAGAGCGTGTCGGTCGATTCCTTGAGCAGGTCTCCGAGGATGGTCACCGAGTTCGATTGCGTCAGCGCCGTGCCCATGAGGCACAGGTCGATGAAGCAGAAGACGAGGGCCATCCGCAGGTTGCCTTCGCGGGTGCCGGATGAGGTTTGGGCGGACATCAGGGAAGGGGTACCAAGAAATTCGCCCGGCGTCCTGCCGGGGCGTCCGGACGGTCCCGGCGCGGAACCACCGATGGGTGCGCGGCTTGCGTCGAAACCCATCGTTTCGCCGCAGGAACCCGCATGTTTGGATGCGGTGAACGGGTCACAATCTCGTTGCGGAGCCTCGGAATGAGCGGTACTTTCCTGCCTCGCGGGGTTCCCTCCCCGCGTGTACCTGTCCCCGTAGATCCTGTCCCATCCCTGTCCCCACATTTAGGAGTTCAGATGA
>CAIOCH010000325.1 GCA_903856525.1 uncultured bacterium
AGAACCCCCTGCAGCTCCGCGATCGCACTACTGAGCCCGTACCACTCGGCCAGCGCGCCCACGGCCTCGCCGTGCACCACGCGCGCCTGGGCGAGCAGGCGCGACTCCTGCGCCGCGAGGAACGACACCAGCTGCGCGCGCGCCTCGGGCGCCAGCCCGTCCATGTAGCGCGGACGCGCGACGACATCGACGACATCGACGAACGTCGTACCAGACCCGATCGCCAGGGGTGCGAAGCGCGACATGCCCGAGAGCAGCCGCTGTCGCTCGCGGGCTGCGCGCACGCGGGCGAATCCGACTCGGCTCGGTTCGGAGAGGACCTCGAGGGCGCCGTTGAAGAACGCCGTGTCGAGTTCGGCGATGCGGGTGGCGATCCGCTCGACATCGCGGAGTTGCCGCTGCAGTTCGGCACCCGGGCGCTCGGCAGCCGCGATCGCAGCGTTCGTCGAACGATCCATGAACGCCGCGAGCTCGGGATCGATCTCGGCACGGAAGCGATCGAGGTAGCGCTCGTGCAGCCGGTCGAGGACGCGGGACTCCTCGTCGGTCGGCTGCAGGAACGCCTGCAGCAGCCGCTCGAAGGTGCGGGTGCTCATGGGGCCGCCGGCGATGTCGCGTGTGCCTTGGGCCAGCGCCTTCGGCGACACCGCGAGGCTTGCGACCGCGGCAACCACGGTGAGCAGGAGCAGCCCGAGCCCGTGGGCGCGCAGAGATGGACGAGGCTTCATCGGGCCGGTTGCTCGCATGGTGGACCCCTTCGGCGGACTCGGCGGGCGTGCTCGGCTCCGCGCTCAGACTCGGCGCACCGCGGCCGACCCGCCTCCGCACCGATCGCGAAACCCCGACGCCGACCAAGGTTCGCAAAGCGTATCAGCCCGGACACGAGATCCACCCCTCCGGAAATCCGCCCCTCCGCGCGATCAACCCGAACCGGGGGCCGCCGAACCCCTACACTCACCCTCTTTCCCGAAATCCACCTCCAGAAGCAGCCACCGGGTCCACCGCCATGTCCACCACCGCCCCGCTCTCCGTGCAGATCATCGTTCCCGGCGCCGAGCTCCTGCTCCGCTACGCCGAGCAGCTCGTGACCTCGGCCCCGGCCGACTCGTTCGCCCGGATGCCCATGAAGGATGTGAACAGCGCCGCCTTCAACATCGGCCACCTGTCCACCTACGGCGACCGTGTGTGCGCCATGCTCGGCCGCAACGACCTCATCACCCCCATGCCCTACTCGGTCGACCTCTTCAAGGCGGGCGCACCCTGCCTCGACCAGCCCGGGCTCTACCCCGAGAAGGATGTGCTGGTGGCCACCTTCTTCGAGCGGCAGCGCCGTGCGATCGAGGCGTTCCGCGGCACCACCGACGCGGCGCTCGCGGCGGAGAACCCCGCGGAGGGTCGGTTCAAGGAGATGTTCCCCACCGTGGGCGGCGCCGTGGCGTTCCTGCTCGGGGGCCATGTGGCCATGCACCTCGGACAGGTGTCGACGTGGCGCCGCGTGATGGGGCTCGGCTCGGTCGGCTGACCGCCGGGCCGCTGCGCGCGATGATGCTCGCCTCCAACGATTCCGGGCGACCAAGATGATGATGCTGCTTCCATCGACCGCTCTCGTTGCGATCCTCCTCGCCCCCGCGCTGCAGGGGGAGCAGGCGACCCCACGCACACCTCCCTCCGGAGCGCCGCCGGCGGGCATCCCCACCCCCGCGGGGGCACAGTCCGCGACGCAGGCACGCACGCCCCCCGAGCTGCAGATCATCCCGCG
>CAIOCH010000326.1 GCA_903856525.1 uncultured bacterium
AGCGCGATCATGGCGCGGTACGCCTGCAGATGCGCCTCATCGATCCGCTCGGCGGGGTCGTCGTTCGGCGGCAGATCCGCCCAGAGCATCGGCTTCCGGCAGAACGGATCGTCGGATCCCCACATCCCCACCTCGTCGCCGTACCAAATCATGGGTGCGCCGACATAGGTCATCTGCGCCAGCACCGCGAGACGGGCGCGGCGGTAGGCATCCTCGGAAGGCCGCGCGCCGTCGTAGTGGGAGCCGGGCCGCTCGCTGTTGGCGCGGTCGTAGCCGCCGCGGCCGGGGTTGGCGATCATCGAAACCAGACGGTCGGTGTCATGCCCCGCGAGCAGGTTCTGCAGCACCGCGGTCGCCTGCTCGGGATACGCCAGCCGCAGCACGGCCAACCGCTTGTCGACTTCCGTCGGCGTGACCTCGCCTGATACCCAACCCACCACCGCGTCGGCGAACGGATAGTTCATCACCGCATCGAAACTGCCACCGTCGAGCCACTTGTCGGCGCGCTTCCAGATCTCGCCCACCACGTACGCGTCGGGATTGAGCGCCTTGACCGTGCGGCGCCACGCGCGCCAGAAGCCCATGGGCACCTCGTTGGGCACATCCAGACGCCAGCCGTCCACACCGTCGGACGGATCGCCGTCACCGTTCGGATCCATCCACCGCCGCGTGACATCCATGATGTGCCGCGTGAGCGAGGCGCTCGCCAGCCCGTCGGCAGTCTTGCGGAACTCGGGCAGCTGCCCGAAGCCGGCCCATCCGCGGTAGCGGAACGGCTCGTAGCTCTCCACCGAGAACCAGTCGGCGAAGCGCGACGCGGCGCCCTGCTCGCGCACATCGCGGAAGGCGCCGTGCGTGTCGCCCACATGGTTGAACACGCCGTCGATGATCACGCGGAATCCCGCCTTCTTGAGCTCGGCGAGGACCTCGAGAAACATCCGGTCGCTCTGGTTGAGGCCCCAGGTGGCGGCGTCGAGCGCGTCCTCGTTGGCCGCCGACATCGCGGCGTCGCCGAGCGATCCGAAGTTGTCATCGATGTGCACGTAGTCGGTGGCGTCGTACTTGTGGTGGCTGGGCGCCTCGAACACGGGGTTGAGGTAGATGGCGTTCACGCCGAGTGCCTTCAGGTACGGAATGCGGGCGCGCAGCCCCTCGAGGTCGCCGCCGTAGTGGCGGTTGAACACGGCCCACTCCCAGAAGGTCTGTCCGCCCTCCGACTCCCAGGGACTCATGACGCGCCAGTCGCTCGTCCACGGGCGGGTGCGCGGCGGGTCGTTGCCGGGGTCGCCATTGGCGAAACGGTCGAGCATGATCTGGTACCACACGGCATCGCGGGCCCAGTCGGGCGTGGCGAAGCCCTCCACCACGCGCTGCGCCGTGGGCTCGTCGGAGCCGCCGAGGCCCAGCACCAGGATCGAGTTGAAGCCATCGTGCCCGTCGGGCTCGCGCGTCGGGTTCTGCGGATCGGCGATCCAGCGGCCATCGACCACGAACTTGTAGGCATGCCGCCCATCCTCGAGCTCCACCGTGGCGCGGCAGAAGCCGTCACCCATGCG
>CAIOCH010000327.1 GCA_903856525.1 uncultured bacterium
CGCACGCGCGCCGACTCCTCCGCGCACCGGACACCCCGCCGGCAGCAGCCTCATCCGCACGAGGTTGTACGCCGCCGCCGTCCGCTGCACCTGCTGCGCGAATCGTCGCAGGGCGCCTCGGAACACAATCGGGTCGCCTGGCGCGACTCACTTCGGTTTCGAGGGCGTCGGACCCGACTTCAACTCCCCACTAGTTCCGCCGCCTTGCGCGCGGCCTTGGGGCGGGCGAGGTGCGGGAAGTAGTCCTGGATCGCGGTGACGGTCCACGCCCCCGCGCGCAGTGCGGCGATGGCGTCGACGGTGGCCTTGGCGGCCGACATCGTGGTGATCATCGGGATGCCCGCGCGCACGGCGGTGGCGCGGATGCGGCCCTCGTCGGTCTTGGCGCCCTTGCGGGTCGGGGTGTTGATGATCAGGTGGATCTCGCCGTTGGCGATGAGGTCGAGCACCGTGGGGCGCGCGCCTTCGCTGAGCTTGTGCACAGACCGGGTCTCGACCGAGTAGGTCTTGAGGAAGGCCGCGGTGCCGCGCGAGGTGTAGACCTCGAAGCCCATCGAGCGGAGATCGCGGGCGATGGCGATGGCCTCGTCCTTGTCGCCGTCGCGCACGGAGAGGAACACGTTGCCCTTGGTGGGAAGGTGCACGCCCGCAGCCATCTGCGCCTTGGCGAAGGCGATGGGCAGCGAGCGGTCGGCGCCCATGACCTCGCCGGTGGAGCGCATCTCGGGGCCGAGCACGACATCGACGCCGGGGAACTTGGCGAAGGGGAAGACCGACTCCTTGACCGCGTAGAACCCGGTGTTCGGGATCTCCTTGGTGCCGAGCTTGGCGAGCGAGCGGCCCATCATCACCTGCGCGGCGATGAACGGCCAGGCGACGCCCTTGGCCTTGCCGACGAACGGCGAGGTGCGCGAGGCGCGCGGATTGACCTCGAGGATGTAGACGGCCTCGTCCTTGACGGCGAACTGCACGTTCATCAGGCCGCGCACCTTGAGGCGCTCGGCCAGGCGGCGCGCGGTGGTGCGGATCTCCTCGACGATGCCCGCGGGCAGCGAGAACGGCGGCACGATGCAGGTCGAGTCGCCGGAGTGGATGCCGGCCTCCTCGATGTGCTCCATCACGCCGCACACGATCGCGCGCGGAGCATCGGTGTCGTGGGCGATCATGCGCGCGCGGGTGCCCTCGCTCGGCTCGAAGTCGGCGACGACGTCGACATCGACCTCGGTCGCGTCGTTGAGGAAACGGTCGATCAGCACGGGCGCGTTGGCGAGGTCGCTCACGTTGACCGCAGTGGTCATGTAGGTGCGCAGCGCGGCCTCGTCGGGGCAGATCTCCATGCCGCGGCCTCCGAGCACGTAGCTCGGGCGGACAAGCACGGGATAGCCGATGGCGTTGGCGCCGGCGATCGCCTCGTCGAGCGAGCGGGCGATGCCGCTCGGGGGCTGCTTGAGGCCCATTTCGTCGAGCAGCGCCTTGAACCTGTCGCGGTCCTCCGCGAGGTCGATCGAGTCGAGGCCCGTGCCGACGAGGGGCACGCCGGCCTTGGCGAGACCGTGCGCGAGGTTGAGCGGCGTCTGGCCGCCGAACTGCACGATGGCGCCAACGACCTTGCCCGAGCGGTCGGCGCGGTCGATGCCGCCGCCGTTGAGGCGCTCGATGACGTTGAGCACGTCCTCGAGGGTGAGCGGCTCGAAGAACAGGAGGTCGCTGGTGTCGTAGTCGGTCGACACCGTCTCCGGGTTCGAGTTGATCATCACGCTCTCGAAGCCCATGTTTTCCGCGGCGAACGCGGCCTGGCAGCAGCAGTAGTCGAACTCGATGCCCTGGCCGATGCGGTTGGGGCCGCCGCCGAGGATGACGATCTTCTCGCGATCGGTGACGCGGATCTCGTCGTCGAGCACAGGCCTGCCGTCGATGGTGAACGGCGCCTCGTAGGTCGAGTAGTAGTACGGCGTGACGGCCTCGAACTCGGCGGCGCAGGTGTCGACGAGCTTGTAGACCGGCTCCACGCCGAGCCCCTTGCGGTAGGCGCGCACCGTGAGGATGGTCTCGGGGCTGATCGAGCCGAGGTAGAGGTTCGCGAGCTGCGCGTCGGAGTAGCCGAGGCGCTTGGCCTCGAAGAGCACGTCCTTGGGAAGGTCCTCGAGCCGCGTGAACTGGCAGAGCGTGTCCTCGAAGGCGACGAGCTGGCGGAACTCCTCGAGGAACCACGGGTCGATCTTGCTGAGCGCGAAGACCTGGTCGATGGTCCAGCCCATCTTGAAGGCGTAGCGCACGTAGTACAGGCGGCCCTGCGACGGCACCGCGAGCTTGCGCGTGAGCTTGTCCTCGGGAATCGGCCACTCGACCGCGGAGCGGTCGGCGATCTGCAGGCCCTTGGCGAGGTCGGCTGCGGTCGCGCGGCGCGCGGCGAGCCACTTGTCGTTGCGGTCGAGTCCGAAGCCGAAGCGCTTGACCTCCATCGAGCGCACGGCCTTCTGGAAGGCCTCCTTGAAGGTGCGGCCGATGGACATGGCCTCGCCGACCGACTTCATCTGCGTGTGCAGCGTCTCGTCGGCCTCGGGGAACTTCTCGAAGGTCCAGCGCGGGATCTTGACCACGACGTAGTCGATCGACGGCTCGAAGCAGGCGCTGGTGTTGCCGGTGATGTCGTTGCGGAGCTCGTCGAGCGTGTAGCCGACCGCGAGCTTGGCGGCGATCTTGGCGATCGGGAAGCCCGTGGCCTTGGACGCGAGCGCGGAGCTGCGCGAGACGCGCGGGTTCATCTCGATCACGACCATCTCGCCCGACTTCGGGTCGATGCCGAACTGCACGTTGGAGCCGCCGCAGTTGACGCCGACGGCGCGCATGATCGCGAAGGCCGCGTCGCGCATGCGCTGGTACTCCTTGTCGGTGAGCGTCATGATCGGCGCGACGGTCACGGAGTCGCCGGTGTGCACGCCCATGGCGTCGATGTTCTCGATGCCGCAGACGATGATGCAGTTGTCGCGGGTGTCGCGCACGACCTCGAGCTCGTACTCCTTCCAGCCGAGGACCGACTGGTCGATGAGCACCTGGCCGATCATGCTGGCGGCGAGGCCGCGGCGGATGATGTCGTCGAATTCCTCGCGGTTGTAGGCGATTCCGCCGCCGGTGCCGCCGAGCGTGAACGCGGGGCGGATGATGGCGGGCAGGCCGATCTCCTCGAGGAACGCGCGGGCGTCGTCGAGGTTGGTGACCGTCTTCGCCTTGGGCTGGCGCAGGCCGAGGCCCTCGACGATCCGGCGGAACTCCTCGCGGTCCTCGGCGCGGTGGATGACGCGGCGGTCGGCGCCGATCATCTCGACGCCGTGCTTCTGCAGGATTCCCGCGTCCCACAGCTTGCAGGCGCAGTTGAGCGCGGTCTGGCCGCCGAGGGTGGGCAGCAGCGCGTCGATCGGCGTGCCGAGCTCCTTCTCGCGGATGATGATCTTCTCGACCGCCTCGGGCGTGATCGGCTCGATGTAGGTGCGGTCGCTGAACGCCGGATCGGTCATGATCGTGGCGGGATTCGAGTTCACGAGGACCACGCGGTACCCCTCCTCGCGCAGGCTCTTGCAGGCCTGCGTGCCGGAGTAGTCGAATTCGCAGCCCTGTCCGATGACGATGGGGCCGGAACCGATGATGAGGATCGTGTGGATGTCGTCGCGGCGAGGCATGAGCGTCGTCGGTCGTGAAGACCGTCCTGTTGGGCGGCTGGCGAGTCGGGATCCCGCGGGCTGCGGGGGGCGCAAAATTTCTACGAGTGTACACGAACGGCGGCGTCCGAGGCCGTGCTGGAATGCAAGTTGACAGGTTGCTCAGGGGCGGCGACCGTGCCTGTCGATGCCGTGCGCGACCATCGGAACCATCACCGCCGTTCTGTCGGAATTGTCCGTCGGACCCGCGGTTGCGGCGTTCGGGTTGCTCGCCCTGCTTGTGGGAGCGCCGCTGGTCGGCATCCTGGTGTTGCGGTGGGTGGGCGAGCGCGCCTTCCGAGGCGACCCAGTGATCGGGTGGGGACGGCTGATGACGATCCCCTACCTCAGGTACTTCCAGCGGATGACCAGCGAGGGCGGGCACCTCGTGCCGCGGGAGGTGGGGTCCGCGGGGTTGATCGTGGTGTCGAACCACTGCGCGGGCCTTGACCCCGTGGCGCTCCAGGCCTCGATGCGGCACCCGATCCGCTGGATGATGAGCGCCGAGATGATGCTGCCGGGCCTCGCCTGGGCGTGGCGTCGGCTGCGGATCATTCCCGTGTGCTTCGATAGTCGCGACGCAGCGGCACTCAAGACTGCGATCGCCCATGTCGCCGGCGGCGGGGTGCTCGGGATCTTTCCCGAGGGAGCCATCGAGCGGCCGCCGCGGCAGTTGCGGCCGTTCTCGGGAGGTCTGCGCCTGATCCTGTCGCGCTCGCGGGCACCCGTGCTGGTGGCCACGATCGACCCGGGGCAGCCGGCCGAAACGGCGTACGCAGCGCTCTTCAAGCCGACGCATGCGCGGCTGCGCTTCGTGGCGCTGATCGAGCCCGGACCCGACGGACACGGACGCGAAGCGTCGGAACGGATCTTCGAGCTGCTGAAGCGCGAGACCGGCTGGCCGGTGAACGACGCGCCCGCGGGAACGGTCGATCAGGCTGCGGTGGAGAGAAATCTGCGGGCGTTTGCATCGCGGGACGCGTGAGGGCGGCCGCGCCGTAGGATGCGTGGCGCATGATCTCGCGAATCGAAGGAACCCTCGAGGACGTGGTGGACGGAGTGGCGGAGGTGCGCGTGGACGACGCGTGCACCTACGAGCTGCTCGTGCCTGCGTGCGATGCCGGCGAACTGCTTGTGCAGCAGGGCAAGCGGGTGTCGTTCCACACGCTGCACTACCTCGAGAGCCAGGGCCAGGGCTCGCACTTCGTGCCCAGGTTGATCGGGTTCCGCTCGCGCGAGCAGCGGGCGTTCTTCGAGCTGCTCACCACCGTCAAGGGCATCGGCAACCGCAAGGCGCTGCGGGCCATGCAGGTGCCGCACACGCGCATGGCCGAGGCGATCGCGTCGGGCGACGCGAAGTTCCTGTCGACGCTGCCGGCGATCGGCAAGCGCACCGCCGAGAGCACGATCGTGGAGCTCAAGGGCAAGCTCGATCCGTTTCTCAAGGATC
>CAIOCH010000328.1 GCA_903856525.1 uncultured bacterium
ACGCCAAAGTAGTACACGTTCTTGATCACACAGCCGCGGATGATGGCGCCATCGCCATAGATCGAGAAAGCTCGGTCGGCGTCGGGATTGGCTCCGTTGGCGGTGTAGGGCGAGG
Organism: uncultured bacterium; assembly: GCA_903856525.1. Taxonomy (GTDB): domain Bacteria; phylum Planctomycetota; class Phycisphaerae; order Phycisphaerales; family SM1A02; genus QWPT01. The sequence continues at coordinate 116 of CAIOCH010000328.1, forward strand.
TGGTTGCAGGGTTGTCGCCGTTGACCATCAGGCCATCGAAGATCACTCCGCTGACCTCAGGGGGCACGGTCACAATAAATGCGTTGGCGGTGTAGCCTGGTGTGTTGTCGGTCTCGGTAGCGACCATGCCAGCCGGCGCCATGATCACAGCCTCGGCGCCACGTGTGACGTCGGTGCCGGTCTTGCCCGCGTTCGGACCGCGGAAGGTGAGCGACTTCGAGACGTTGATCGCCTCGGCGTAGGTGCCGGCTGCGACATTGATCGTGTCGCCAGCGGTCGCGGAGTCGATCGCTGTCTGGATCGTCGGCGCCTTGCCGACGGCGACGAGCGGATCGCCGCGCATGATGGTGATTGGGGCGGACGCCGCCACGATGCTCGGCGAAACCGTACCGTAGATGCCGTTCACGGCCGCTACCTGGTTCGCGTTCATGCCCGTCATGTTGATCGTGTACGACGAACCCGAGGCCACGCGGCTCACGAAGCTCGAGAGCACCGCCGAGGCGGTGGCGCCGTTCGGGAAGCTCGAGGACGAGATCGCGAAGATGCCGTGGATCGAAACGGCCTTGGTGATCTCCGCGGTGAGCGTGACCGAGGTGCCGTTCTTGACCAGGATGTGGTCGTTCGTCGAAGCCGCCGTGATGGCCGCCTCGAGGGTGGCGTACTCGCTGCCCCAGCCGACGATGCGCGCATCGCCGCCGGTCGCGAAGTCGAGGACTTCGACGTTCGAGATGGAGTCGGAGATGACGCTGCCCGCGTTCGAGAGGCCGAGCGAGTCGGCGCCCGAGAGGACATCGGTGTAGTCGGCGAACGCGCCGCTGTAGGTCGCGGTGTCGACGCCCGCGCCGCCGTTGATGACGTTGGCGCCGTTGCCACCGGTGAGGGTGTCGGTGCCCGCGTCGCCGAGGAGCGAATTCGCAGCGCCGTTGCCGACGAGCGCATTGTTGCCCGTGTTGCCGGTGAGGTTCGCAGCGCCAGCGCCCGAGACGGTGGCGTTCGCCACGCCCGTGTCGAGCGTGAAGGTCAGGGGCGAAGTGCCCGAGGCGCCCGAGTAGGCGGTCGCGCCGACCGAGACGGTCAGGCCGCTGTCCTTGATGACGGGCGACTCGCTGTAGTTGCCGTTCGCGATGGTCACGGTCGACGAGCCAGTCGTCGCCGACGCGTCAAGCGCAGCCTGGATGGTCGAGTACGAGCGATCCTGGCCCGTGAGCATCACGGGACCGTCGGTCGACGCGCTGTGCGCCGAGGTCGTGCTGAACGGCGAGAACCGGATGTTGTCCAGCGCGATCGCAGCGATCGCGTTGGCATCGGTCGTGCCCCAGTAGTTGTTGCGGAAGTTCGAGTTCGTCGAGGTCTCGACGTAGGTGTTGTTGCTGAAGTTGCAGCTCGACGCCGAGATCGCGCCCTGCGCGTCCGCGCCCATCACGCCGCGGTAGTTGCCCGAGAGATCGGCACCCGTGATCGCGACGGTGCCCGCCGAGAGCGAGTACACGCCGCCCGAGGTGACCGACGCGCAGCCGGTGATGCTGCCGCCCGAGATGGTGGCGTTTCCGCCGACGACCGAGACGCCGATGTGCGACTTGCCTGAGGCGAGCGCAGCCGCGCCCGAGAAGGTGCAGTTGGTGACCGAGCAGCCGCCCGAGACGATGAGGCCCGTCCAGCTCGTCGCGGTGCTCGGCGAGAGGGTCGTGCCCGAGAGGGTCACGAGGCCAGTGCCGGCGCCAAACACGCCGTAGTTGACGGCGCTGCCGGTCGACGCCGTGATGACGCAGTCCGTGATCGTGCCCGAGCTCGTGCCCGCGAAGTTGATCACATCGCGGCTCGCGGTGCCCGAACCACCGACGAAGGTGATGTTCGAGAAGTTGACGACGGCGCTGCCGCTGACGGCGATGAACTTCTGGACGCCCGCGCCCGCGCTGGTGTCGGCGATGGTGACGGTGCCGGTGCTGCCGTTGCGGGTGAAGGTCAGGTTCTTGCTGATCGCGACCGAAGCGGTCTGGTTGTAGGTGCCGGGGGTGATCGCGATGGTCTCGCCCGCGTTGGCGCCGGCGATGGCGCCCGCGAGGTCGGTGTAGTAGCCCTGGATCGTGGCACCCGAGCTGACCTTGAACGGCGGATAGGTCACGGACGGCAGGCTGGCCGAGGCCGCGTCGAGCGCCATGAGCTGGTTCGAGTTCATGCCCAGCACGTTCACCGAGATGACCGATCCGCTCACGAAGCGGGCGATGAGGGCGTTGAGCGAGGTCAGCGCGTTCGCATCGTTGGCGAAGGTGGTCGAGGTGATCTGGAGCCCGCCGAACAGCTTGTCGGTGTTCGTGGGGTTCGCGGACATGAAGCCGGCGAGCGACGTATACGCGCTGCCCGCGGCGTTGATCACGCGCACATCGCCGTTGGCGAAGTCGAGGATCTCGACCGCAGTGACCGAATCGCTGCCGTCGGCAGCACTGTCGGACGAGCCGACCGTGAGGGTCGAGGTGCCCGAGATAGAGCCG
>CAIOCH010000329.1 GCA_903856525.1 uncultured bacterium
ATCGCGGTGCCGGGGCAGAACCTCACGGTCGCGGTCGCGGATGACCGCTATGCCTCCGATCCGCTGCGCATTCCCGACCTCGTCGACGCGTGGGGGCAGCCGGTGCTCTACCTCCGCCAGTTGCGCCCAAATGCATCCACCATGGTCGCCGGCGCGCAACCCGCGGATCAGATGAACGACTGCATGTTCGCGTTCCAGGGCCTTCGCCCGTACCTCATCTCCGAGAACCTCGGTGAGTTCGGTCTCTCGCAGGCCGACAGCATCCTGCGCGCGGCATCGGTCGCCAACCAGAACGCCACGCTCGCGCAGATCATCCGCAATGTGAGCTACGGCAAGCCCGAGGCGCCGCAGCAGGGTGCACCGCGTGGCGCGATCGCGGCGATCTCCGCCGGCCGCGACGGCATCTACTTCTCGCGCTTCGATGGCCGTGGCCAGCCGGGCGCCGCGCAGGTCGACATCGTGACCACCGCCAACCCCACCGGACCGTACATCGTCAACGAGTACGACGACATCCGCGTGTTCGGCGGCGGCTGAACCGCAGCCTCCACCATCGCCGTCAACGCCATCGGGCTCCGCATTGCGGAGCCCGATGTTCGTTCATGCGGGGCTGTTGCCACGGGACGCGTTTCCGGAGGAGTCGTCCTTCGTGCGAATCGCGGAGGATCAGCCAGGCTTCCCCATCTCGGGCGACTCCTTCTCCGGCTTCTCCTTCGCGCCGTCATCCTCGCCCTTCTTCTTGCCCGCCTTGCGGTCGGCTTCCTTCTGCTTGCGCGCCTCTTCCTCGCGGCGGGTGAGTTCGGCGCGCGCGCGCTTGAGCCCTTCCTCATAGGCCTTGCGGAGCTCCTCGAGTTGCTCCTTGCTGAGCACTGCCGCAAGCTTGCCCTTCAGATCGGCGAGCTTGGGACGCTTGGCCTCGAGCTCCTCCATGGCCTGCTTGAACTCCTCGCTGGGCGGCTTGCCGGGCTCGGCCGACTTCTTGCGCTTCTCGAAGATCTCCTTGCGCTTGACCTCGGCGTCCTTCTCGTAGGCCTGCACCGATGCCGCGAACTCATCGCGAATGGCGGTGACCTTGGTGCGGGTCGCCTCGTCGAGAGCCAATCCATCGAGCGCCATGAAGAGCACGCGCTGCTCGAGCATGGGCCGCGACTGCTTGGCTGCGGCATCGGCCTTGCTCCGCTCCCGCTCGGGCTTGAGCGCCTCCTTGGGCACATCGGGACCGCGAAGGATGTCGCCTCCGGAGGGCGGGGTGCCCCCGTCCTGGACGAGCAGGAACGACACGGTGAGGAGCAGCGAAAGTGGAGTCATGGTTGGACCTTTCTGCGGTTGCGCACCGCCGATGCGGGTGATACCCCCTCTTTCGCCCCGTCGCTGCGGATCCGTGCAGGAAATGGCGCTAGGATCTGCGCCCCGCTGCGCGTCCCCGCGCGGCTCCGCCTGCGACCGACGCCCGGACCTCCCATGCCGCTCACCCCCGCCGACCTGACCGACGCCCTCCGCACCGTGCTCGACCCCGACATCCGCAAGGACCTGGTCACCCTGGGCATGGTCAAGGAAACCCGCATGGACGGCGATCGCGCTGCGGTCACCATCGAGCTCACCACACCCGCGTGTCCCATGAAGGACAAGATCCGCGGCGACATCGAGGCGGCGATCCAGGCCAAGGCCCACGAGCGCAGCGCCCCGTATGCGGGCGTCGACGTGACCTTCACCGCCGATGTGCGCCGGGCCAACGAGAAGACGCGCGACGGTTCCAATCCCCTGCCCGGCGTGCGGCAGGTGATCGCCGTCGGTGCCGGCAAGGGCGGCGTGGGCAAGTCGACTGTGGCCGTCAACCTGGCCGTGGCCCTCGCCCGCATGGGTGCCAAGACGGGCTACCTCGACGGCGACATCTACGGCCCCAGCGCCCCCACCATGCTCGGGCTCGAGGACGAACCCACGCAGGCGCGCGGCAACATGCTGCTGCCCTTCGAGGTGCACGGCATCAAGGCCATGACCATCGGCAAGCTCGTCGACGCCGACAAGCCGCTCATCTGGCGCGGCCCGATGGCACACGGCGCGTTCAAGCAGCTGGCCACGCAGACCGAGTGGGGCGAGCTCGACTACCTGATCATCGACCTGCCACCGGGGACCGGCGATGTGCCGCTCACCCTGTCGCAGCTCCTGCCGCTTTCCGGCGCCGTGATCGTGTGCACCCCGCAGCAGGTGGCGCAGGATGACGCGCGGCGCGCCGCCAAGATGTTCGAACAGCTCGGCGTTCCCGTGCTGGGCGTGGTGGAGAACATGAGCTACTTCGTCGACGACACGGGACGCGAGCACGATCTCTTTGGCCGCGGTGGCGCCGAGATCATGGCGCACTCCATGGGGCTCCACTTCCTGGGCGCGATCGCCATCCGCACGGCCCTCCGCGTGCACAGCGACCGCGGTACGCCACTCGCCAACTGGAACGATGCGCGCCTGGGCGCCGAGCTCGACGCCGTGGCGCGTTCGGTGGCACAGAGGCTGTCGACCCTCTCCATGCTCGGGCAGTTCAAGCAGCCCACCATCAGCGTGAGCTGACGGAACGGTGATGGCCCGTGCGCGTCGCCGGGGCAGCGACGAGGCTCATCCACTCCGTGCGGAATCGCCCTGCGGGAACCGCTCGCGGATCACCGCGATCGCACCGTCGCCGACGTAGTGGCGGATGATCCGCTCGTCGATCTGCGCGAGGTCGACCAGCATGAGCGCATCGATCACTTCGCCGAAATCGGGGTCGACATTGAGGGCGAGTAGCCGCGCGTTCAGGCGGAGATAGTGGCGGAGCAGCACCGGCACGGCGCGCTGCCCGCGCTCGATCTCCTCGATGAGCTTCTCGACGTGCGCGATATCGGCAGTCGCCTCGGCGCGCTCGCGCTGCGTCCATGAGGCGATCCCCCGCCGGGTCGGCGGATGCCGCGGCGTGACGAGCGGCGCGAACGGTGCCGACAGGCGATGCCGCTCGAGGAACTCCATGATGAGTTCCTTGGACATCGAGTTGTAGTCGTTGGAGATGCTGACCGGCCCGAACATGCGGCGGTGGCCGCGCGACAGCATGAATGCGCCGATGCCGCGCCACAGCAGGAAGAGCGGGAGCGGCTGGCGCTGGTACTCCAGGCGCACGAAACTCCGCCCGAGCTCCACCGCATCACCGAGTTCGTGGAGGAGTCGCGGCGAATACTCGAAGAGCGTGCTGGTGTAGAGGCCATCGATGCCCACCCCGCGCGTGACATCGGCGACCACGCCGGCACGGTAGCCGCCCGCGATGCGCCGCTCCTCGCGGTCCCACAGGATCAACTGGACGTAGGACGCATCGAAGCGATCGACGTCAAACGGCTTGCCGGATCCCTCGCCCACGGCGCGGAACGCGATCTCGCGCAGGCGGCCGATCTCGCACATCGCCCGCGGAACGGCATCGCTCCCGGTGGCAAAGAGGTCGAAGCGGCCTTCGGAGAACAGACGCGCCGCCGCGGGCAGTGCCGCAAACTCGGCGGCGATCTCGGCATCGCTCGCGGACTGCTCGGCAATCGGACCGAGCACGGGCTGTGCGGGAGCACGACGGGGCTCGCGACGGAGCAGCTCGGACCGCCCGCGGACGAGGCGCGTCATGGCCTCGGCATCCATGGTGGTTCCCTCGGTGCTCACGGCGCGGCCAAAGCGGACCTCGATCGGTTGCCCGCAGCGCGCGAGAAACTCGTTGGGGAGGAGCGCGGTGCGCAACCGCGGATGCACGAGGCCCGCGGCATGGAACAGCGCCCGATTGCTGCCCTCGAACCAGGCGGGCACCACGGGCGCCTTGGCTCCGAGCGCAAGCCGCGCGGGAATGGTCGACCATGGCGGATCGGCCGGGCTCCACACACCCCACTGCACGGCGCTCACCTCACCGGCGGGGAAGCACGCGAGCACATGCCCGGCGCGCAGCCACTCCTTCGCCTCGCGGAGCGCCGCCGCATTCCGCCGTGCCGCGTCGGTTCCACCGAAGGGATCAACGAAGATGCAGCGGTCCGCGAGGAACGGAAACCGGGCGAGCACTCCGTTGGTGAACAACTTCATGTCGGGACGGCGGCGGGCGCACAGCGCCAGCATGACTGCGCCGTCCGCGACGCCGTAGGGATGGTTCGAGCACACCACGGCAGCTCCCTTGGCGGGGATCCGCTCCAGCTCGCCCGTGGCAACGACCGGGTTGAGCCCCGTCACCTGGAGGATCCGCTCGGCCACGGGAACGGATGCGTCTCCGCTCTCGACGGCCCGGGTGATCGCTTCGATCTGATCGAGCCCGAGCGCGCGCTCCGCCAGCTTGAACGGCACATCGACGAGCGAACGGACCCACGCAGTCTTGGGACGAGGCAGTTCGATCGGGTCGCGAGGAAGTCGCTCTGCGGCCATGTCGGTGCATTGTCGGGAAGGCCACGGCCTCCGCAACGGCGCACGGGCGCATTCGCCGACGAATGAACGAAAAACGCATGGAACGCAGAAGAAGTCCCCGATCGCATCGCAAAAACAACGCCGCGGCTCCGATCAATCGGAGCCGCGGCGTGTGGACAGATTGCCTGATTAGCGGCGACGACGCGCGGCGAGTCCTGCGAGCCCGAGGAGCGCGAGGGCTCCGGGGCTGGGAACGAGCCGGAACTGGTCCTGCGCCGTGGGGCTGTTCCAACCCTCGGCCTGCGCGGACTGGTAGCCGCCCTGGCCCAGCGCGGAGACCATCGAGTTGTAGATCACCGCAGCTTCACCGGACAGAGCGGCGCGAAACGCACCCGACTGCAGCGAGAGGCGTGCGCGGGCCACATCGACATCCTGTGTCGCGAGGTTCTCGTGGATGATCTCCCATGCGAGGGCGCAGAACGCGGCCGACGACGCGGGCGAGGAGCCCACGGTCGACGACACACGGCCATCGGCGGCGAGGAAGCGCGACATGGCGTCGCGCAGCAGCGCGGCCTTGGCTGCACCCATCGGCCCCGGAGCCGGCGGAGTCTGCGGCGCCATCTCAAGCGCCACGGTCTCGAAGCTGTAGACGTAGCCCGAGGTCACTCCCTGGTACAGCTGTGCGCACCAGGTGTAGACCGTCGTGCCACCGAGGTTCCACTTGTGCTCGGCGAGCTTCAGGTTGAACATCGTGACGGAGGCAGACGAGTCCCACGAGAGCGCGGTGGAGAATCCCACCCCGTGCGTCTCGAAGTTCCCGTAGCCAAGATAGTCGGCGGAGAAGCCGGCCGAAGCCGACGATGCCGCCACCGCCGCGGTTGCGGCCGCAATTCCCAGACCCATGTTGCGAAGCATCTTCTCTCTCTCCCGGGGGCCCCAATGCCCCCTTAGGCATCCCTCATCAGACCATCCCTCCCACACCCCTCGGATGTGGACTTGGTCCATTAGGAAGAGAACAGATGCCGTGGGATTTGCGCAAGAGTACCGCCTGTAGCGAAAAACCCGTAAGTTCATGCGAGGCATCGCGTTGCGGCCGCGAAACCCCACGTTCTATCGGAACCTAAAAGGTGTCAATCGCGGCAGGTGCACGCAGAAAATCACGCGAACTCGCGGCGCAGCACCTTCAGTCCGTCGCACAGCTGGCGGATGTGGGTGGCCTCGTGGGCGGCGGAGATCTGCACCCTCAGACGCGCATGGCCCTCGGGAACGACGGGGAATCCGAAGCCGATCACGAACACGCCGAGCTCGAGCAGACGCCTGGACATGGCGATCGCCTTGGCCGTGTCATGGACGATGATTGGGCAGATCGCCGTGGGGCTGTTGAGGACCTCGAACCCCGCATCGCGGATGCCCGCACGCGCCGCGTCGACGTTGGCCCGAAGCTTGGCCACCCGCTGCGGCTCGCGCATGAGCACTTCGATCGCCTTGTCGGCGCTGCAGGCGATGGTGCAGGGAAGCGCGTTGGAGAAGAGCGTCGGACGGCCGCGCTGGATCAGGAGGTCGATCGCCTTGCGCGAGCCCGCGATGTAGCCGCCCGCGCCACCACCGAGCGCCTTGCCGAGGGTGCCTGTGATGTAGTCGATCTGGGTGCCCTTGAGCCCCTGGTGCTCGTGTGTGCCTCGACCAGTGGCGCCCATCACGCCCGTTCCGTGCGAGTCGTCGACCACGAGCAGCGCGCCGAACTCGTCGCAGAGCCTCCGCATCGCGGGCAGGTCGGCGATATCGCCCTCCATCGAGAAGACGCCGTCGGTGACGACCCAGATGGTGCCCGTCATCTCGGGATTGGCGCGCGCCTCGGCGAGCTTCGCACGCAGTGCGTTGAGATCGTTGTGGCGGTAGACGGTCTTGAGCAGGCCCTTCTTGATGACCGCGGCGAGCCGGATGCCATCGATGATCGAGGCGTGGTTGAGCTCGTCGGAGATGATGATGTC
>CAIOCH010000330.1 GCA_903856525.1 uncultured bacterium
CCCCACCACAGCTGGCGCGAGATGCACCAGTCGCGGATGTTCTCGTGCCACATCTGGAAATTCTTGGCGTAGCGCGCGGGGAAGAAGCGAAGCTCGCCGTCGCCGGCCATCTTCGGACCACCGGCGACCGACGACTCGAGCGCGCCCTCGACCTGGTCCTTGGCCATCGAGCGCAATGCCGTGCCGCGCAGGCGGTCGTCGGTCACGCGCACGTACCACTGGTCGCTGAGGTACGGCTCGACCGGCACGTGCGAGCGGTACGAGTGGCCGACCGAGTGGCGGTACGGCTTCACATCCTCGAGGAGGTTGTGCTGCTTGAACCAGGCGACGATCTTCTTGCGCGCGTCCTCGCGCGACAGCCCGACGAACTGCTTCGCCTCGGGCGAGACGTCCATCCAGCCGTGGCGATCACTGATCGAGCCATCGGGCGCCATGATGTTGATCGCAGCGACGCCGTGGCGCTGGCCGATGTCCCAGTCGTTCGGATCATGCGCGGGCGTGACCTTCAGGAATCCCGTGGCGAACTGCGCCTTCGGATCCGCGGGGTCGCCGCCCATCGCGGCAGGCATGACGACATAGTCGTCCTCGACGATCGGGATCTCGCGACCCACGATCGGAAGCCGCAGCGTCTTGCCGCGCAACGCCGCGGCGCGCGGATCCCTGGGATTCACCGCGACCGCCGTATCGCCGAGCATGGTCTCCGGGCGCGTGGTCGCGACCGTCACGTGTCCCGAGCCGTCGGCGAGCGGGTACCTGAGGTACCAGAAGCTCCCGTCGACCTCCTCCATCTCGACCTCGTCGTCGGCGAGCGCGGTCTGCGTGACGGGATCCCAGTTCACGAGCCGCTTGCCGCGGTAGACGAGGCCATCCTTGAACAGCGTGAAGAACGCATGGCGCACCGCGGTGGCGCAGGTGTCGTCCATGGTGAAGCGCGTGCGCTCGAAGTCGCACGAGCAGCCCATCGACTTGAGCTGCCCGAGGATCGTGGCCTCGTACTCGTCCTTCCACTCCTGGACCTTCTCGACGAAGGCCTCGCGGGTGAAGTCGGTGCGCTTCCTCCCCTGGAGCAGCAGGCGCTTCTCGACGACGGTCTGCGTGGCGATGCCCGCATGGTCGGTGCCCGGCATCCACAGCGTGTTGCAGCCCCTCATGCGGTGGTAGCGCGCGAGGAGGTCCTGCAGCGAGTTGTTGAAGGCGTGGCCGAGGTGGAGCGCGGCCGTGACATTCGGCGGCGGAATGAAGATCGCGTACATCCCGCCCGGGGCCGACGGCTCGGCGTGAAAGCACCGGGCGGTGTCCCACCGCGCGAGCACGGCGCCCTCGGCATCCGAGGGAACATAGGCCTTCGGAAGTTCGGTGGCGGGAGCGGGCGAAGCGGATCCGTGCGTCGAGCCTGAGGACATAAGGCGGCGATTCTACTTGCCTTGCACGCAGGAAAGTGACGCGATTCAAAGGCATTTCTGCGATACTCGCGCCATGGTTGCCCGCAGACCGATGCTCCTCGCCGTGCTCGCGGCCGCCGTCGCCGCGGGGCCATCGTGCGAAGGCGAACGACCTCCCCCGGCCCAGGCAACGACGGACACCGCGACAGTGCCGCCACCGAACGCGCAGCTCTCGGCGCGGGAGGTGCTCGACACCGCCGACGCGATCGAGAAGTTCCTCAACGCCGGACGCGCACGCGAGGCGCTGCTGCTCGCGCGCAGGTTCACCGAGCGGGCCGGCGCGGGGAGTTCCGCGGCGGCGGTTGCTGCGGAGCTGCGGGCGCGCGCCTGCTTCACGCTCTCGCAGCTCGCGGGTGCGGAGATCCCGCGCAGCGAGCGCGCGGCGCTGGTGCAGGAGGCCGCGGAGTGGGCGGTTCGCGCGGTCGACGCGAATCCCGCCGACCAGCCGATCGACGCGGGACGCGTGGCGTTCGCAGCGCTGCTCGCGTCGAACGCGGGGCGCACCGCCGACGCCACGCGGCTCTTTGACCGCGCGATCGGGCAGGCGCCGACCGACCGCGACATCCTGCTGCAGGCGACGCTGTCGGCGCTCGCGGCCATGGATCCCGCGCGGGCGCGGGCGCTGCTTGCGCGCCGACGGGGCGACGGATCGGCCGACGCGGCGGCGGATGCGTGGAACGATGCGCTCGATGCGGAGATCCTGCTCGCCGAATCGCGCTTTGCGGAGGCAGTCGTCGCGGCACAGCGGGCGGTGAGTCAGGATCGCGATGCGCTCGAGTTCCGGCTGATCCTCGCGCGCGCGCTGCGCCGCGACGGGCGATCCGCCGATGCGGCCCGCCTGCTCTCCGCGCTTCCGGATGAGGAACGCGCGAAGCCCGCCATCGCCGACCAGTTCGCGCGCGCGCTCGCCGAATCGGGTGATGCCGCGGGCGCGGCGCAGGCGTGGGACCTCTCGTTGCGAGCCAATCCCGCCGATCCGTTCGTGCGGGCCGAGACCACGCTGGCGTTCCATCGCGCGGGAGACCGCGCGCGGACGGCCGCCGAGATGCATGCGCTGGAGGCGATGCCCGGAGCCGCTGCGGAAACGGAGCGCGTGCGTGCGGAACTCGCCAAGGACCCCGTCGACAAGTGATCCAGCGCCGGCGGGACGGGGCGTCGGGATGTCGCGTGCAGCACCGCTGGTCCCGAACGCTGCACGGGTGCTCCCCGCGGCGCACCGCTACCGGAGCCCGCGCCCTCCGTCGATCGACACCGTGTCACCCGTCGAGTAGGTGGCCTCGAGCGTCAGGAAGCGCACCAGCCGCGCCGCCTCCACCGCGGTGCCGGCGCGGCCGAGCGGCGTGCGCGCGAGGATCGCCTCCTTGGTCGGCTCGGGAGTTCCCTCGGGCCAGAGCACGACGCCCGGCGCCACGCAGTGGACGCGCACCGCGGGCGCGAGTTCGACCGCAAGCTGACGCGCGAGCGACTGCACGGCGGACTTCGCCAGCAGATACGGCGTGAACCCCGGTCGCGCGCGCGCGATCGCATGCACGTCGCTGAAGAAGACGACCGCCCCGCCGCCCTCGAGACGCGAGGCGCGCAGCGCCGGCGCAAGCGCCTGCGTGAGCAGGAGCGGGGACACGACCTCCACCCGGTGCATCCGCTCGACATCGCCCGCGGCGATGGAACCGAAGGCGTGCGACTCGTAGGAGGAGGCGTTGTGGATGAGCGCGTCGAGCGGGCGGCCGGCGGCCGAAGCGAGCGTGCGCTGGGCGAACGCGCTGGCCTCCGCGGTATCGGCGAGGTCCAGTCGATGGCACGCCGCCTCGACGGCGTGACCGGCACGCCGCGCCTCCTCGATGGCGAGCCGCGCGGTCTCGTCGCATTCCCGCCCCCTGGTGCGGTAGGTGAGCAGCAGGCCGAAGCCGTGCCGGGCCAGCTCGAGCGCGATCGCGCGGCCCACGCGGTGGGCGGCGCCCGTCACGAGCGCCGTGCCGCGGGGGCCGGTGGGGAAGTCGCTGCTGGGGAGGGAAGCTGCCACGGGCGTTGCGAACGATCCCCGGCTCGGACCGGCTGGGAGGCGGTGGATTCCTCGGCTGGGAACCTCTCGGTCCGACCGATCATACGGGAACGGTTCGCCCCGCAATTGCCCGTAGAATCCCCTCCCCATGCCCGACGACCCAGCCCAGCCGAAACCGCGGAGACGATGGCTCCGATGGCTGCTGCCCCTGGTGTTCGGCATGGTGGCGGGCGGGCTGTTCTACCTCACGCGCCCCGCCACCCTGGCCGCGCTCATTCTCCCGCGCGCCTCCGAAGCGATCGGCGGAGAGGTCACTGCCTCGCGGGTTGCGCTGGGCGGATTGAATTCGGTCGTCCTCGAGGACCTGCGCATCCGCGCGCCGCGCTGGGAGGGCCGCGCCGGCGAGCTCGTGTACGCCAACCGCATGGAGGTCCGGTTCGCGCTGCTGCCGCTGCTGGTCGGCGAGATCAGGCTGAAGTCGGTCCAGGCCGACCGGCTCGAGCTGCGCATGGCGGAGGCGGCGGACCAGCCGGGCAACTTCTCGTTCCTGGCGCTCGAGCCGAAGCCATCGGATGACGACGACACCGGCGCCCCGCCGCGGCCGGGCGAGATCAGCATCGAGGAACTGGTCATCGAGAACGGCGTGGTGGCGCGGGGCGAGTACCGCCGGCTGGGCGACCTGCGCTTCCGTGGCACCCTCACCCCCGCTGCATCGAGCGACAGCGCGTTCACGTTCAAGCTGAGCGGACGCCCCGATGCCGAGGGCAGGCTGTCGATCGCGGGCATCGCCGGTTCGTTCGATCCCGAGTCGCGGGCGATCTCGCTCGCGGTCGAGGATCTCGCGATCGACGGACGGCAGCTCGCGGTCGCCCCCGTGGCCGTGCGCACCTGGACCAGCCGCCTCGGGCTCGAGGGCCGCGTCGCCCGCGCCGAGTTCGAGTACGCGCCCGACCGTGAGCCGAGCGCGCTGATCGACCTGCGCGGCCTGGCGATGAACCTGCCGATCGATGCGCTGAGCGGCCAGTCCGCCGCCGACACCTGGGGCGGGTTCGCGCGCGGCCAGGCCGTCGATCTGCGCGCGTCGCCGCGCATGACGGTGCGCTCGGGAACGCTGCGGCTCTCGCGCAACGAGGTCCGCTTCGAGAGCATCCGCGGCGAGCTCGGCGCCGACGCAGACCCGCGCGTGCTGCCGGTGCCGTTCGAGGGCGCGATCGGCATGCGGCTGCCCACCGAGTCGCTGCCGCCGTTCGAGTGGGATGCGCGCGACGCCTGGTTCGAGTCGGCCGCGCGCATCGCGCCCTTCTCGATCGAGCTGGCGATCCGCGGCTTCGCATCGCCCGACGAGGGAGAGGACCGACCCGACACCCTGTTCCTGCCGCGGGCCGTGACCAAGATCCTCTCGGACTTCAACATCACCTCGTGGACCATCGATGTGGAGACGAGGCTCGAGCGCGGCGCTCCGGGTGCCGATGGCGCCGCGGCCCCGCTGGCCTCGAGCGGAACGCTGCGCCTTTCGCGCGGATCGGGGGCCTTCGAGGAGTTCCCGTACCGGCTCGAGGACGTGAGCGGCGTGTTCCGATACGAGAACGACCGGCTGCGCGTCGAACAGCTCACGGGCAAGGGCGCCGAGGGCTCCAGCGTGCTCATCGAGGGGCGCCTCGACGGCCTGTCGACAGGCGCCGAGATCGACCTGGCGATCCGCTGCGAGGACGCTCCCATCGACGAGCGGCTGTTCAACTCCTTCGAGGAGGCGCCGCGCGAGGCGATCGGACTGCTCTTCGACGCGCGTGCGAGCGGCACGCTCGCGGCTGCCGGCCTGCTGCCCGACGCAGGCGCGCTGGTCTCCCAGCGTCAGGAACTGGCGCGCCTGCCCGACACCGAGGAGAACGCAGCGACGCGCACGCGCCTGCAGCGCTCGCTCGATGCGGGGCCGTTCGCCCTCGGGGGGCGCTGCGGATTCGACATGCGGGTGTACTCGCCGGCCGGTTTCGGACAGCCCGTGTTCGTGACCGGCGATGTGCGCGTGCGCGGTGCGGGACTGGTGTTCGGACGCTTCCCCTACCCGCTGCGGCTGCGGGAGGGCGCCTTCCGCGTGCTCGACGAGTCGATCGAGATCCTCGGCGACGGCATCCGCGCGATCACGCCCGCGGGCGGCGAGTTCACCGTGTCGGGACGCGTCGACATCCCGCGGCTCGGCGAGGGCGAGCGCGGGGTGCGTCCGCTCATCCGCATCGAGGACAAGGGCGATGCGCTCAACCCGGCGCTGCTCGCGGCGATTCCGCATGCAGGCGACGAGATGCCATCGGGTTGGCCGGGCGCCGACCTCGCACCCGCGGGCGAACTGCTCGCGTCGCTCGGGCTCGAGGGCTCGGTCGATCTTCGCGGAGTGGTGGACAGCGACGAGGCTGGACGGGAGCGCTTCGCGTTCACCGTGGACTTCACCGACGGCCTCGCCAGCCCCAGTGAGTCGGGGCGGGCGCAGCTGGCGGAGCTCGGGCTTCCCTGGCCTCCCGAGTTCACGCTCACGGAGTGCTCGGCACAGCTCGAGCTCACACCCGAGCGCGTGACGATCGCTGCGTGCGAGGGGCGCAATGGCGAGGGGTCCATCGTCGCCACCGGATTCGCCGACCTCGAGGGACCCGACCGCGACATCTCGCTCGAGATGCGCGGGGTCCCCATCAGCCGTGCCTTCGAGAGCTACCTCGCGCAGGATCCGGAGGAGGCGGCGCGGCGGTTCGCGCGCTACGCGCCGACCGGCGCGATCGACGGCCGCATCCGACGCGAGGTGCGCGCCGACCGCGCCACGACGAGCGGCGCGCTCACGCCGCAGTGGCTGGAGCTGACGCTCGACGGCAGCCGCGTGCGCGCCGAACGGATCGCGGGCCGCATCGCGGTGTCGGAGTCGGGACTGCGCGCCGAGAGCCTCGAGTACCGCCTGTCGGAGGTGGATGCCGACGACGGCATCCTGCGCATCTCGGGTCCGCTCTCGGATGCCGGCGGGGCCGCGGGCAGCGGCGACGCGCCGCTCGACGCGACCATCACGTCCGGTCGCGTGGAGTCGCCGCTCGTGCGCGAGCTCCTCGCGTCGCGCGCGAAGGGCGTGCTGGACCTCCTGCGTGCGCGTGCCGCGACCGGTCGTTTCGACGCCCACTACGCGTCGGGCGAGCGGGAGGGCTTCTCGATCCGCCCGCGCACCCTCGCCATCGGCCAGCCGGGCGAACGCATCGAGTGCAGCTTCGCGGAGTCGGACGTGATCGAGGGGGCGGGCGACAAGGTGCGCTTCGACCTCCGCGCCGCGCTGGCCGGCAACCATGCGGGCACCATCACCGCGAGCGGCGACTACACCTCGAACGGGGACAACCGCATCGCCGCCTCGCTTCGCATCGAGGCATCTGCGCTCACCCCCGCGCTGCGCAAGCAGTTGCCGCCGCCGCTCGACGGCGCGAGCGAGACCATCCGGCTGGCGACGAAGGGCGCGTTCCTGCTCGATCTTCCCGACATCGCGCTGCGCTGGCCGGCGAGCGGTTCGGCGGAGAACCCCGACATCTACCAGCTGCGCGGTAGCGCGGCGCTCGCTGGCGCGTCGTTCGAGTCGGGAACCACCTTCGCCGACATCGACGCCGAGCTGCCGCTGCGCTTCCGCTACGAGCCGCGTGCCGCCAAGCCCGTCGACTTCACGGCGACGCTGGCGATCGCGCGCGGCCGCGTGTTCGACCGGCCGGTGGGCACGACCGAGGTCGGCATCACCACGGGTGCGGCGGGCACCTCGCTCGAGCTCGCGGGAGCGGGCGACATCGCCTTCGGGCGCTACGACATCGCCTCCACCGTGGACTTCGAACGCGACGCCTACACCGCGCGCGTGCGCATCGCCGACGCCGACTACGACGTGCTCCGCTCGGGGCAGCCGCTCACCGCCGAGACGCCGCGCTCCGACAGCCGCATCAGCGGCACGCTCGACTTCGCGGGCACCGTGGGAGCGGGCGAGCAGGGACGCACGGGAAGCGGGCGCATGTCGATCCGAAACGCCACGCTCGCATCGCTGCCGGTGGCCATGCGCGTGCTGCAGATCACGCAGCTCATGCTGCCGGTGTCGAGCACGATCTCGGCCGCCAACGCCACGTTCACCATGCAGGGCAACCGCGCCGACATCACCTCGTGCCAGCTGGCCGCGGGCACGATCCAGCTCGAAGGCACGGGCACGCTCGACATCCCGACCTTCGGCATCGGACTGCGGCTGTTCCCGCGCGGCACGGTGCCTATCGTCAGCGATGTGATCGGTGGCGTGACCAACCAGTTCTTCGCCATCGATGTCTCGGGCACGCTCGCCGACCCGAAGGCCTCGCTCGCGCCGCTGCCGGGCATCACCGACATGCCCACGCCCCCCGCCGACGCCCCGACCGCACCTCCAAGCCAGGAACCCGCGGACGCCCCGCCGGCACCACCACAGCCATGACGAACCCCGCCAATCCCGACCGCCCCGCGCTCGACCTCTCGCACATCGAGGCCGCCGTGGACTCGTTCTTCGCCGCGACGGGCGTGAAACCCTCGCACGAGGCGCGCGAGCTCGTGGCCGAGATCATGCTGTCGGGCCTCAAGCTCGTGGCCGACGGCGCCGACACGGGGCAGCTCAAGCTCGTGCGCACCTCGCTCAAGGAGATGCGCCACGCCTACCGCATCTTCAACCCCTACCGCGGCACGCGCAAGATCTCCATCTTCGGCAGCGCCCGCACGCCGCCGAGCGACCCGGACTACGCGATGGCGCGCGAGTTCAGCCGCCTCATCGCCGAGGCGCACATGATGGTCATCACCGGCGCAGGCGACGGCATCATGAAGGCGGGCCACGAGGGCCCCGACGTAGACCGCTGCTTCGGGCTGCGCATCCGCCTGCCCTTCGAGGCGGGCGCCAACAGCGTGATCGACGGCGACCCGAAGCTCATCAACTTCCGCTACTTCTTCACGCGCAAGCTCATGTTCATGGCGCACTCCGATGCGGTGGCCGTGTTCCCCGGCGGCTTCGGCACGCAGGACGAGCTCTTCGAGGCGCTCACGCTCATCCAGACCGGCAAGTCGAACCTGGTGCCCGTGGTGCTGCTCGAGCACGAGGGCGGCGACTACTGGCGCAACTGGGAGGAGGGCTGCGTGCTGCCGCTGGCGCGGCGGCGGCTCATCTCGCCCGAGGACCGCGGGCTGTACTCGATCCACACCGACCCAGCCGCGGCGGTGGCGGAGCTCGTGGGCTTCTACCGGCGCTACCACTCGATGCGCTTCGTGGGCAAGGACCTCGTGCTCCGGCTGCAGACGCCGCTGGGCGACGACGAACTCGCCCGGCTGGAGCGCGAGTTCCGCGCCGATCTCTGCGAGAAGGACTCCACCTTCCGCCGGGTCGAGGCGTTCGACGAAGAGGAGGAGCACCGCGACCTGCCGCGCATCGCCTTCCGCTTCAACCGCCGCGCCTGGAGCCGCCTGCGTGCGCTCATCGACGCGGTCAACGGCATGCCTGCGAGGCACTGGGAGTGACGGGCGGCGGGGCCAGCGCCGTAGGGTGGGTGCGGATGACGGCGCGAGTCGCAGCGACATCGGGCATGGTGCTCTGCGGCACCGTGGCCGGCTGTGCGGCCGATGCGGCTCCGAGCGGAGGCCGACCGGTCGCGGGGGACACGGGCGTCGAGCTCCCCGATGCGCGACGCCGCGCGGCAGGACTCGAACTCACGCGCTGGTTCGTGCCGATCGAGCCCAAGGAACGGAACGACGCGATCACCGCGGCGCAGCAGCAGGGCCTGATGTCGGCGGTCGCCGCCACCGCTTCGCGCGATGACACCGATGCGGTCGCCGCCAGCGGCTTCCTGCTGTTCCGCGTCGAGGAGTCGCGTCTCGAGGAGCTCAAGGCCGCGCTCGGCGGTTCGCCGCAGGTGCGCTCGGTGCTCCTCGGCGCGCTGCCGGAGTGGGCCGACCTCGAGTCGGTCCGCCTCGAGGCGGGACGCACGATCTTCTTCAGCGGCCGGCCGCGCATTCCCGGCGAGTCGCTGCTGCGGCTGTGGATGCGCGGGTGGTGCTTTCCCACGGTCGACGGCGCACGCGCCCGCGTCGACCTCCGCCTGACCACCGAGGACCGCCGACAGGACCGCATCGCGCTCGATCCCACCCTCGCGGCGCGGCCGCGGCTGCGGGAGGTCGAGGGCGGCCGCACAATCCTCGAGCTCGCCCCCGGCGAGGCACTGGTGCTGCTCGAGAAGCCGGTTGTGCCCCCCGAGGGAACCGAGTCTGATCCACTGGCCGCCCTGCCGCCACCGACGATTGCGGCGCTGCTGCTTGCGGAACGCGCCATCCCCGGACGCGCAACCGTCCTCGTGGTCACGGCGTCGTTCGCGGATATGCTGCCGCCCTCCGCGGATGCGACATCCGCGCACGAGCCCGAGGCCGGTCCCGCGGGCAATTGAGCCATCGGCTGGTCCGAACGCCGCATGTCCGACGATCCAACCGACATCCCCCGCGACCCGTCCCGCGCCGATGCCCGGCGGAGGCGCCGTCGGCGCGCCGCCAGCGTGCTGCCCACGCTCATGACGCTCGGCAACGTGATCTGCGGGTTCGCCGCGATCCACTACGCCGCCAAGGGCATCGACGAGACGGCGTTCGGCTTCTCGACGCTCTCCTTCGCGGGTGGCCTCGTGTTCCTGGGCATGTTCTTCGACGCGATCGACGGCACGGTCGCGCGGCTCACGCGCTCGACCTCCGCCATGGGCGCGCAGCTCGACAGCCTGGCCGATGTGATCACCTTCGGCGTCGCCCCCGCCTTCATGACGCTGCGGCTGGTGAGCCACTACTACGGCCCCGCCGAGGATCACACCCTGCTCGGGCCCGCCGACAGCGCCTACGCCAAGGTGCTCTGGGCGATCGCGGCGTTCTACGTGTGCTGCACGGCGCTGCGTCTCGCGCGCTTCAACGCCGAGGTCCGCAGCGAGAAGAAGGAGGACCACCTCTTCTTCAAGGGCCTGCCCTCTCCCGGCGCCGGCGGAACGGTGGCGAGCCTGATCGTGCTGCACCAGTACCTCGTGTCGCGGCACGTGGGGATCGAGGAGGGGCTGACCTTCGCGCGCGCCGCAGCGCTGGGCATCCCCGCGGTCATGGCCATCGTGGCGTTCGCCATGGTGTCGAGCATCCGCTACTCGCACTTCGTGAACCGCTTGCTCGGCTCGAGGCTCACGTTCCCCGCACTCATCCGCGTGGTCCTGCCCGTGCTCATCGCCATCTGGTGGTGGCGCGAGGCGCTTGCGATCGGGTTCGTGCTGTACGCGCTGTCGGGGCCGGTGATGTCGCTGCTGCGGCGGCCGGGATCGACCCAAGCGGGGCCGACCACTTGACCTCGATCGATCACCGGGCCGTACCCGACTCCGCGGGGCGCTTCGGCGCGTTCGGAGGGCGCTACGTTCCCGAGACGCTGTACGCGGCGCTGGAGGAGCTCGATGCCGCCTATCTCGCCGCACGGTCCGATGTCGGCTTCCTCGGCGAGGTTGACCGGCTGCTGCGCGAGTTCGTGGGGCGCCCGACGCAGCTCACGCCTGCACCGCGGCTGTCGGCCCACGCGGGCGGCGCGCGCATCTGGCTCAAGCGCGAGGACCTCGCGCACACGGGCGCGCACAAGATCAACAACGCGCTCGGGCAGGCGCTCCTCGCGCGCCGCATGGGCAAGACGCGCATCATCGCCGAGACGGGCGCTGGACAGCACGGCGTGGCCACCGCGACCGCGTGCGCACGCTTCGGCCTCGAGTGCTGCGTGTACATGGGCAGCGAGGATGTGCGGCGGCAGCAGCTCAACGTGTTCCGCATGCGGCTGATGGGCGCCAAAGTGATCGAGGTCGACTCGGGGTCGCGCACGCTCAAGGACGCGACCAACGAGGCCATGCGCGACTGGATGGGCTCGGTCGGCGAGACGCACTACATCATCGGCTCGGTGGTGGGGCCGCATCCGTTCCCGATGATGGTGCGCGATTTCCAGAGCGTGATCGGCCGCGAATGCCGCGCGCAGTGCCTGGAGAGGCTCGGCGCGCTGCCCGACGCGGTCGTGGCGTGCGTGGGCGGCGGTTCGAACGCCGCCGGGATCTTCCACCCGTTCGTGCAGGACGCGGGCGTGCGGCTGATCGGCGTCGAGGCGGGCGGGCGCGGTGCGGGTGCCGGCGACCACGCGGCGCCGCTCACCTTCGGCACGCCGGGCGTGCTGCACGGCTCCATGAGCTACGTGCTGCAGGATGCGTACGGGCAGACGGCGGATGTCCACTCCTGCAGCGCGGGACTCGACTACCCGGGCGTGGGCCCGGAGCATTCGTGGTGGAAGGACACGGGACGCGTGGAGTACGTCGCCGCCACCGACGCGGAGGCGCTCGAGGCGTTCCAGCTGTTCGCACGGCTCGAGGGCATCATCCCCGCCCTCGAGACCTCGCACGCGATCCACGGCGCGGTCGTGGCGGCGCGCGCGATGCGCGCCGAGCAGAACCTCGTGATCAACGTCTCAGGCCGCGGCGACAAGGATGTCACCGAAGTCATGCGCCTTCTCGGCTGACGCCTGCGGTCGCACCCACCTCACCGCGTGGAGGAGAGCCACTCGAGCCAAGACACAGGGCCCGGCGCGCCGGACTTGGTGAACTCGTCCTTTCCTGGCGCGGGCTTGCCGTCGCCCTCGAACTTCGGGCTTGCGGACTTGTCGGCCGCAGCCGGAGCGGTCCGGCTCGTGGCGCCCGTCGTGCCGTTCCACCAGTAGCCCGGCCACCATGTGGAGTTGCCACCCTTCTTCGACCACGCCGCGGACTTGCTCTTGGGCATCGGCAGCACGAACTCCCATCCCGCCTCGCGCAGCTTCGCCGCAAGCGCCTCATCCGCCGGCGACGGCGTCCCCTTCGGCTTGGCGTGCGCCTCGAGGTCGGCGGCGCTCGGGGCCTCCGCATCGGACCGCAGGAACGGCTTGCGTGGTGCGCTCTTCTCACCCGCCGCGGAATCCGCCGCACGCTTGAACGAAGCTGCCGGCCTGTCCGGCCGCGTCATCAGGTCGATCGCCACCGGATAATGGTCGCTTGCATATCCCACCGGCGGCGGGTTCTCATCGGCCTTGCGCCAATCCCAATCACTCGCCGCATGCAGCGTGCCAAGCACGAAGTACGAACCGTCCACGCAATCGGCGGCGAGTCCGGGGCTCATGACGATGAAGTCGATCGAGCGCCCGCTCGCGTGCGTGCTGTAGGTGTCGGCCTGCGCCTTCTTGTCGAAGCGCCAGTCGTAGGCGCTCACGAGTCCATCGTCCGACATGCGCAGCGCCTTCACATTGAGGTCGCCCGGCGTGCCGTTGAAGTCGCCAAGCACGGCGATGTTCGCATCGGGGTTGCGCCGCAGCTCCTCCTCCACGAACTGCTCGGTCTGCAGTGCCTCGAGCTCGCGCTGGTGGTCGAAGTCGCGACCGGCCTTGAAGTGCACCACGAACACGGTGAGCGGATAGCCGTCCTTCGTCTTGAGATCCACCCGCAGCGGCGAGCGCTGGAACCGCTCCGGCGGCGCACCCGAGCCAGGCGGCGCGAGGGCCGCGTCGAGCCGCTCCGCGAGCGCGCGCCGGCGATCCTCCATGTCGCTGATCACGAGCTCCTCGCCCGCGTAGGTCTTGGCGGCCACGATCGGCACCCGCGACAGCACCGACTGCTCGATACCGCGGTTGTAGCCGTTGTCCTCGCTGGCGACATGGTCGTAGCCCAGCCCCTTGAGGTAGGTGTCGCGGAACCACACCAGGCATTCCTTCGACTCGACCTCCTCGAGGCAGAGCACATCCGCGTCGAGCTCGCGGATCGCCTTGGCGATCGCCTCGAGCCGCTCGGGCTTGGTCATCTCGTCCTGGTCGTACGGATTCGCCGGATCGTCCTTCTCATCGAAGAGATTCTCGACGTTGTAGCAGGCGAGCCGCAGCGCCCCCTGCTTCTTGGGGCGCGACTTCTCGATGCCGTACCAGATGCCCGCCGGGCGGACGGCCTTCGCGTCCGTCTTCTGCCCGGTCGTCTGCGTCGGCTTCTCCCCCTGCGTCGCCTGCTGCGGTTGCGGCTGGCCCCACGCCAGCGGCGCACCGGCGGCAACGAGGATCGCAGCGGTCAGGCACGAACGGACGACGGCAGCAACGGATCGCGGAAGCATCCCGTCATGGTACCGCGGCGAGCATCGCCTCGACCCGCTCGAGCGCGTACCGCACGAACGGCACGCCTTCCTTGCCTTGGGGCGAGAACACGATCGCCTCCACGCCCTCGGCCTCCAGCTTGGCGCGGATCTCGGGGCCGGGCTCGCCCTCCCACAGCATCCACGCCTTGGGCTTGGGAGCACCCAGCCGCGCCAGGCGGAACTTGGTCCACTCGGTCTCGGCCGGCATCGCGCCCGGCTCCCAGTGCATCGACTCGATGCGCAGGCCACCCGCCTGCCCGAGGTACTGGTACACGGGATGCGACGCCAGCCACACCGGCTGCTTCTTGCCGAGCTCGGCCAGGCGCGTCTCCATGGTCGCCAGCACCACGCCGTTCGCGTCCCGCCGCGACTCGATGCGGTGCTCGATGGTGGGCAGCCGGTCGATCAGCGCCTGACTGAGCTCCCGCACCTGCCGCCGCAGCAGCGTGGGCGAGAGCCACGTGGTGAACGCCGTGCCCGTGTGCGAATGCTCACCCTCGGGCCCATGGCTGTGCGTCTCGCCCGCCTCGGCGATGAGGCTCGCGCGCACGAACCCGCTGAGGTCGAGCACCGCCGTCCGCGGCAGCGCCGCCTGCTCGGCCCAGCGCTCGTGCCCCGCGCCGTTGAGCACGATCAGCCCGCAGCCCTGGATCGACACGATGTCCTCCGCGGTCGGCCGCCAGTACGCGGGATCGCCACCCGCCGCGCGCCACGGCGCGACGATCTCCGCCTCGGCGCCCACGAGATCTTCGATGAGGTTCGCGAACGGCTCATTGGGCGCAAAGACGCGCAGCCGCGCCCCCGCGGCGGGGGGCTCCCCCGCACCACCATCTGTTGGCGCCGAGGGCTGCTTGCCGCACCCAGGCAGCCACGAAATGATCGCCACGATCGTGACGAGCACCATGGTTACGGCGAGCGCCACGCGAATCCACCGAGGGGTCTTGTCGGACACGAGCATGCGCGCAGGATAGGCGCTCCCCCCGCTACGCTGCCACGCGTGCGCGACGCCGCCCCCGCCACAACCCCGCCGCTCCTCGAAACCCCGCCGCTCCTTGAGACCACGGCGCTTGTCTTCCGCCGCGCCACCGGTTTCACGCTGCGCGCGGCGCCGCTCGCCCTCGCCGCGGGCGCCTCGCTCGCGGTGCGGGGCCCCTCGGGCTGCGGCAAGAGCGCCCTCCTCGCGCTGCTCTCCGGCGAACTCGTTCCCACCGAGGGCGAGGTCCGCTTCGCAAGCGCGCCGCTCTCGCGCGCCAGCGAGTCCGCGCGCCGCGCCCACCGCGCCACGCGCTGCGGACAGGTGTTCCAGACCTTCGAACTCCTGCCCTCGCTCGATGTCCTGTCGAACGTGCTGCTCCCGCTGCGGCTCCACCCCGCGCTCCACCTCGACGCCGACGCCCGCACCCGGGCACGCACGCTCCTCGCGCGCGTCGGACTCGACCGCACGATGGAGCGCCGCGCCATCGACCGCCTCTCCCACGGCGAGCGCCAGCGCGTGGCCATCGCCCGTGCGCTCATCACCCGCCCCGCTCTCATCCTCGCCGACGAGCCGACGGGCAACCTCGACCCCGCGCGCAAGCAGGAGATCGCGTCCCTCCTCCGCCACGAGGCGGCCGCGGCGGGAGCGGCGCTCGTCGTGGCCACGCACGACGAGTCGATCCTGGCGATGTTCGACGAAGTGCGCACGATCGGAAGCGGAGGCGACAGCGCATGAACGCGCCGCGGCACGCCATCCTCTCCGCCCTTCTCCACGCGGGCACACTCGCCCTCGCCTCGCTCCGCCACGCGTGGATGCGCAGCGCGCTCCTCGTGCTCGCGCTCGGTATCTCGCTCGGCCTCCCGGTCGCGCTCGCCACGCTCCTCGACCAGGCCTCGAGCGACATGCGGGCGCGCGCGCGCATCGCACCGCTCGTCCTCGGCGCCAAGGGAAGCGAGTCCGACCTCGTGTTTGGCACGATGTTCTTCGCGGCGACGCCGCCGGCGGGACTCGCGATGCGCGACCTCGCGCGCGTGGAGACGGAGCGTCTGGCCACCGCCGTCCCCATGGCCGTGGGCGCCACGGCGCGCAAGGCGTCCGTCGTGGGCACAGCGGTCGACTACTTCGCACTGCGCCGCCTGCGCCCCGCGGAGGGCCGCGTGTTCGCCACCATCGGCGAGTGCGTCGCGGGCGCGGAGGTCGCGCGTGAACTCGGCCTTGGCGTAGGCGGGCGCGTGTTCACGGATCCAGAGTCGCTCTCGAATCTCGCGGGTGTGTTCCCGCTCGAACTCACGGTGGTCGGGGTGCTGCCGCGCACGAATTCGCCGGATGATCGGGCGCTCTTCGTCGACCTCCGCACCATGTGGTCGATCCGCGGGCTCGGGCATCGGCACGATGCACCCAAGCAGAGCGCGACGCCGGGGGCGTTGATTGGGCAGAAGGATGCGAATCAGATCGCGGGCGAAGCGCTGCCGATCGCGCGCGGCGCGGCGGAGGGCGTGGTCGGTGACTTCCACTTCCACGGAGCGGTCGACGAGTTTCCGATTGATGGCGCGCTCGTGGTTCCGACGGACGCGAAGGCGCAGGCGATTCTGCTCGGGCGGTTCACTGGGTCGGAGGAGAGGCTGCAGCTCGTGCGGCCGGATCTGTTCGCA
>CAIOCH010000331.1 GCA_903856525.1 uncultured bacterium
AAACGGCGCGGAAGGGACTTAGGAGCGTCCTTTTTTCGGCACTGCCGTCAAAAGAGACAGGGGCGGTCCGATCGGACCGCCCCTGTCTCTTTTGACGGCAGTGCCGAAAAAAGGACGCTCCTAAGTCCCTTCCGCGCCGTTTTTTACGGTGCCCGGGATAAATAGTGCTCGAAATTGGTCATTCTTCGTTGACCGCACGCGAAGCGGCGACACATTCGATCTTGGAGGGAGGGTCCCTCAAAGGGAGAGAGTGACCCTCATTATGTGTGTCGAACGTGGAACTTCGACGCGACGATTTTTGTCCGTCGAGACGGCTGCTCGGACGTTCCGAGTCGGCCAAGGGGCATGGCGCCTCAATGCAGTACGCCATGCAGGAATTGTGGTTTTTCTTCTGGTGTGTCTCCCGACACTCTTGGCCGGGCTCGGCGCAGGTGAGAACCTGAACCGCGCGCATGGCCAGAGCGAGTCCGACGCGGTCGTTCCGAGCGCGCAGGTCTCTTCCGGCAACGCTGGGCTTTCCGCACAGCGTGGCGAGTCGTCAGGATTCGATACCCGGAAGTCCTTGCGTGAACGAAGCGAACCGACGGTGACGGGTGCCGCGATGCATGTCGCGCTGTTCGTCCCGCGAAACTGATGCCTGCTGGACACAGGCTTCGGTTGTTCGGACCGCTACGTCTGGTGGTGTGTCCTCGGTTGCGGCGTCAAGCCACGCCGGGGAACGTGATTGGAGAGAGAAACAGGGACAGCGAGGCTAAGGGACCCGCCGCAAGGCTGGATGCCTCGCTCTGCAAGGGACCGAGACAGGGACCCCTCTGCGAGCAATCGCGTGAGGGAATTCGGGACCGCTCGCGCGCAATCGCGGGCCACTCTCGAGGGAAATACCGTCGTAGGGAGGGAAATGGCGCGTCTGACAGGCCGCGCACGACCTACGAAACGGAGCCCCGCATCACGGCGAGCGCAAGGCGCGGGACCGCTTTGCATCCACCACCAGACAACCACACGCGGCCGTGTCCAATCGACACGGCCGCGTGTGGTTTTGAGCGGTGGGTTGTAGCGTGCCCCGCCGGACCGTGTTCGGGATCACTGTGCCGGCAGGCGGAAACTCTCGACATCGCGCGCGATCCCTCGCGCCTGCGACTCGAGCTCGGCGCTGGCGCTGTTGAACTTCTCGACGCTCGCTGCCGTGCGCGATGCACCATCGGAGAGGGACCGGATCGAATCACCCACCTGCGACACCCCGAGTGCCTGTGCCTGCATGCCCCGCGCCACGAGCTCGACTTCGGCACTGAGCCGCTCCACGCCGCCGATCACGTGCCCCAGTTGGGTACCGATGGTGGTCACGGTCGACACGCCCTGGCGCACGGTGCTGCCATAGTGCGCCATGTCGGTGACGCCCGTGGACACCGCGGCACGCATCTCGGCGACGATCGCCTCGATGGCCAACGTGGCGTCGGCGGTCTGGGTGGACAGGCGATGGATCTCTCGCGCGACCGCGCGGAACCCGGCGCCCGCCTCTCCGGCGCGCTCGGCCTCCATGGCGGCGTTCACGGAGAGCAGGTTGGTCTGGTTGGCGACCTTGGCCACACTGGCCACCACGGTGTCGATCCGCTCGGCGCGCTCCTGGATGGCGGACAGATGCGCGGAGATGTTCTGCGCGCCCTGGGCGAGTGCATCGATGGCCTGCGCGAGGGAGAGGAGCGCCATGCGTCCCTCGGCTGCAGCGGTGGAGGCATCGCGGGCATCGCCGGCGACCTTTTGGACCGAGCGGTTGAGCTCCTGCTGGTTGGCGGTGAGTTCGCGCACGGTGGCGGCCACATCGGTTCCCGCAGTGCCGAAGCGGCGGGCAAGATCGCTCTGCTCGGCGGAGCTGCTGCGGATGATCTGCGCCGTGGAGGCGAGTGCGATCGACGCCTCGCGCAGTCGCTGCAGCAGGTCGACGAGGTTGCCGCACGCGGCGTGCATCGACTCGAGGAGATTGCGGGGTTCGCCCGAGCCGACGACGGCAACGGGCACGGTCAGGTCGCCGGCGGCAACGCGCTTTGCGGTCGCTGCGGCGACGCTCACGGGGCGGCTCAGTGAGCGCGCCACGAAGAAGCCCAGCAGCGCCACGGGAAGGATGGCCACGAGGGCGACCGTCGTGACGACCGACTGCTGCGCACGCGCCACCGCGAACACCTCGTCGGCGTGCTGCGTGACGGCGAGTCCCCAGCCGAGGGAGGGGATGCGGACCCAGGCGCCCATCGCATCATGGCCCTCGATGTCGGTGGCGCGGCCGCGGAACGGGCTGCCGGAGACGATCTCCTGATACCTGCGCAGCCGCTCGTCGCCGCGCTTGACGATCGGGGTGTAGGCCAGGTTCGGATTGGCGCGCGACGGCGTGGTTGCGATGACCTGTGGTCCCACCGTTGCCAGGCCCACGATGTCGCCGGTCTTTCCCAGACCCGTGTAGTCGGTCACAATGGCATCGATGTCTGCCGGATCGAGTGTGACGGCGGCAAAGCCCACCAGCTCCTCGCCGCGGACCAGAGGGCCGACCACCTCGATCGAGGGGCGGATGCCCTCCGAGGTCAGTGTGGCTGGTGTGAGTCGGGTGGTGCGGTCACGACGGACCGCCTCCACCGCGCGGGCAAGGCCGCTCGAGGCATACACGGGTTCCCCGAGCGACCGGTGCAGCAGGGGGGATTCGCTGGTGGCATACACCACGCGACCCTTGAGGTCGATGATGAGGAACTGCGGAAACTCGCACACCTTGGCGAAGTCGTCGATGCGCGCCTTGAATTTTGCGAGTGCGGCCGCGTAGGCGGCTTCATCGCGGGTTCCATCGGCCGAGAACGATGCCCCGAGCTCCTGTGCCGCACCCACGAACGCCAGCCCGGTGGCGATGCTCGACACGTTCCGCACCCGTTCGCGGGCAAAGGCGTCGAGCTGGGCCGCCTTGGCTTCGGCGATGGCGGCCATGGAGGCGATGGCCCCGCGCTCAATGGTCGATTCCGATAGTTGTCGCGAGGCGTACAGCACGACCACCAGGGGCGCGAGGGCGATCGCCAGGAACCACACGATGAGTCTGCTGCGGATGGAGCGGAATGCCGACATACGGGCAGCGTACCCCGATTCGTCCGCGCCGCGACCGACCCGGGGAGGTGTGCGTTCAAAGGTTTCGACCGAGGTTCGGCCAGGGTCTGACTGCATGCACAGCGAGGCCATCACACAGCTTCTGCAGCGCTCGGCCGAGGGCGATCCCGAGGCGGCCAACCAGGTGTGGTCCATCGTCTACCGCGATATCCGCGCCATGGCCGCCAGCGCCATCGCCGGCGAGGCACGGCGGGAGGAGTTCGAGCCCACGATGGTGGTGCACGAGGTCTACCTCCGCCTCGTGTCGCAGCCAGAGCGCAAGTGGAACTCCCGGCGCCACTTCTTCGGTGCGGTGGCGCGCGCCATGGAGCAGTTCCTGATCGATGCGGCCCGCACCTTCTCGCGCAAGAAGCGCAAGGCGGTGTTCGTGGACCAGAGCGTCGCGGAGCTCTCCATCACACTGTCGGGCAATCCCATGAACCACACGGGCGAGGACGCGATCCGCCTGCTGCAGCAGGTCGCGGCGCTCGAGCGGGAGTCGGCGGAGGCCGCCGAGATCATCCGCTTCCGCTACGTCTTCGGGCTCACCAACCAGCAGGTCGCCACCGCGCTCGGCATGACCGAGGCGGAGGTGGCGAATCTCGTGCGCTTCGGTCGCGCCTTCATCGCCAACGCCATGGAGCGGGGCGATGGCTGAGCCGTCGCATCGTGTCGAAGGGAATGCATCGCGCGGGGGTGGATTCGAGTCGCTCGACAAGGCCTTCATGCGGGCGATCGCCCTCGAGGGCCGTGAGCGCGAGCGCTACATGGCGGAGCTCGCGGCGGCGAACCCGGGACTGGCCGCGCGGCTGGCGGGACTTCTCGCGGCGGATGCCATGCAGGACTCGGGGAGCGGCATCCTCGGCGAGGACGCACTCATCGCGGTGCGCGCAAGCGCCGGCGTCGGAGGCGACGCGGGACTGCTCACCGGCCGGACGATCGGTGGCTTTGCGGTCGGCGATCTGATCGGGCAGGGGGGAAGCGGCGCCGTGTACCGAGCGCGCCAATTGCGGCCCGCGCGGTCGGTGGCGTTCAAGGCGCTGCGGCCCGAAGTGGCGGGTGCGAAGGCCCGGCGGAGGTTCGAGCTCGAAGCGGAGCACATGGGCCTCGTGAGTCATCCGAACATCGCAGCCGTGCACGCGGCTGGCTTCGACGAAGAGACCCGCGTGTCGTGGATGGCGACCGAGTTCGTGGACGGCGCGCGGTCGATCGTGCGCCATGCCGAGGAGAACGGCCTCGGGCTCCTCGCCCGCCTGGAACTGCTGCGCGCGGCATGTGCGGCGGTGGCGGCCGCGCATGCCAAGGGCGTGCTCCACCGCGACATCAAGCCATCCAACATGCTGGTCGGCACCGACGGCGTGGTCAAGGTGATCGACTTCGGCCTCTCGCGGGCCCTCGCCACCCCGGATGGCCGCTCGCTCGCAACCGAGACCGGTGAGATCATCGGCACGCTCCTCTACATGGCACCCGAGCAGTGCACGGGCGATCCCCGGGCCATCGACGTGCGCTCGGATGTCTTCGCCCTCGGCGCCGTGCTCTACGAGCTGCTCGCGGGTGCGCAGCCGCGGTGCTTCGAGGGCATGGCGCTGCACGCGGCGATCCTCTCGGTTGCCGAGCGCGACGTGCCCCGACCGTCGCTGCGCAACCCCGCGGTGGAGGGCGATCTCGATGCGATCGTGGGCATGGCATGCGCGCGCGAGCCGCAGTCGCGCTACGCATCGGTGCAGGAGCTCTCCGACGACATCGGCCGCGCGATCGCGGGCGAGCCCGTGCGGGCACGGGTGCCGGGTCCGTGGCGCAAGTTCCGGGCGTGGACGCGGCGCGAACCGAGGCTGGCGGCGGCGGTGGGCGTGGCGGTGCTCGCCACGGTGGGACTGGTGGCCGCCACGGGCGTGTATGCCGCGGGCAAGCGGCAGGAGGCGCGGCGCGCGAGCGAGATCTCGCGCCGCGTGTACGAGCAGCTGGTTCCGGCGGCGGCCAAGCTGGGCCTCACGGAGGATGCTCCCAGCGTGCGGGAGATCGATCTGGCGGCGTACGAACTGAGCGTGCTGCTCAACGGGGTCGACCACGAGGTCTCGGCGCGACTGGCGCTCAAGCTCGCGTTCGACTGGCTCAAGGGCATCGGCTACGACCCCGCGCGCAGCGAGGAGTGGGCGCGCATCGCGGAGGATTCGTTGTCGCGGGTGCCCGGCCTCGGGCCGTCGAGCTCGATGGCCATCGAGGCGCGCTGCGTGCGCGCCTGGGCCGTGGTGGCGCAGGCGGCGATCGCGCGCGAGGGCGCCGCGGAACTGACGGAGCAGGCGCGGCGGATGCTGCTCGAACTGCTGCCGATCGTGGAGCAGCGCGACGACGTCGATCTCGCGAGTGACTGTCTCGGGACACTCGGCGAGTTCGCCGAGGCGGCCGGTGACCTCGATCTCGCGGCGGAGTACTACCTGCGCGCCATCACGCGCTCGACCCGCATCCGGGGGGCGTCGGACGAGACCGTCGTGCAGACGCGGAGCTATCTCGTGGACACCCTGCGGAGGCAGGAGCGCTGGCCCGAGGCGCTGGCCGAACTCGAGGCGCTCCTGGACGTGCAGCGCGAGCATGAGCGCGGATTCTCGCCGTGGACGATCCGGTTCGCGATGCAGCGGGGAGAGGTGCTCCTGCGGCTCGGCGAACCCGTTGCGGCGGAACTGCAGTTGGTCGAGGCCGATGCGCTCGTGCGCGACCACATCGGCGAGAACCACGGCATGCGCAACCGCGTGCGCGCCTATCTGCGCGAGGCCCTCGTGGCCCAGGGGCGGTCGGCCGACGCCGAGCGGCTGTGGCGCGACCTGCCGCTCAACGGAGATGCGCGGCCGTAGGAATCTGCCGCTTCAGGCAATCGTGTGGGTTGAGACCGGCCTCGGGTGGAGATCCAGCCTGCGGAGACGGAACGGGCCGCGACAAGGACCGTCGGGGTGGGGTCTCGCGTGGTTCGGTCTACGCGGCTGATGTCAGATTCCGTGCTGCACTTTTCTGACAACAGATTTGCGGCGCTTCAAGAGATCGTGAGGGCTGAGACCGGCCTCTGATGGAAGTCCGGCCCGGCGAGTAGGAAGCTGATCGCGTCCCGGAAGCGCTCGCGGTTCCGGTACCCGCACGCCATCCGCTTGATCCGCTGGATCCGCGCGTTCGGCGACTCCGACGCCCCGTTCGGCCGATCGATCACGACCACCTCGAGGAGCGCGGTGAACCGCGAACCGGGATCCGTCCACGGCGTCGTCGCCCGCACAC
>CAIOCH010000332.1 GCA_903856525.1 uncultured bacterium
ACCACGGTGGCCTCCGCCATCGGGTCGGCCTTGATGATCACATCCCCCGCGAAGTTGTCGACGTTGACCGCCAGTGGCCCCGTGGTGCGGAGCTCGATGGGATCGTCGGTGGTAAAGGTGCGGAACTGCATCGCATCCACCACCCGGCGGTTCGAGTGATCGATCTCATCCTCGATCGAGCGGTGCGCGGCGCAGGCGCCGAGCGCCCCGGTGAGAAGGACAGCGACGAGAGGACGAATCGGGCGTGGGGACATGGTCTTCGACTCCGAGAAATCCGAGGCGAATGAGTCCATCCGCGCTCGGGCGATGGAGTATCGGCACGGAAAGCGGGTATGAATCAGCACATGCGGCGTTTGCACACGCTCTTCGCCACCCTCTGCGCCTGCGGCGGCACCACCCTCGGCGGCACCACCGTCTGGGGGTCGCCCGCCGCGCCCGCGTCCATGGCGCGCCGCGGTGAGGCGGAGCCCGTGCGGAACGCGGCCCAGGATTCCACCACAAGCGCGTCCACGACCCAATCCACGCCGCCGGAGAGCAATACGCCGCCGGAGGGCAATGAGCAGACACCGCCCCCCTCGCGCAAAGACCGATATCTCGTCAAGCTCGCCGCGCCTGCCGCCGGAGGGACCGAACCCGCCGAGCCAGCCAGCTTCTCTGGTCGGATCCTCCTCTTCTTCGTACCCGACACCGACCGCTGGTCGAGGGTGGAGCCTGCGGACGCTCCGTTCTTCCACAAGCTCCAACCGATCGCGTCGCGCGCGGTGCAGGGCGCCAAGGCGGGCGACACCATCGTGATCGAGGATGGTGGACTCCTCACCGGTTTCGGCGGCCCACTCGACGACCTCGACGGCAACTGGCGCGTGCAGGCGGTGCTCGACCGCGACTTCACTGTCCGCGGGCACCTCGCGCCCGGCAACCTGGTGTCCGAGTCCAAGCCCGTGGCGCTCGCGCCCGATCGTGGCGACGAGATCGCCATCGAACTCACACGCACGGTTCCGGTGCCCACCCTGCCCACGGTGGACGGCGTCGAGTGGATCGAGCGTCGGAGTCCGCTGCTCTCCGCCCATCGCTCCACCGAGGCCGGCCGCGAGGTGCGGCACCGTGCCGGCGTCGTGCTTCCCTACGGCTACCACGACCTCGCCTATCCACGCCGCATGTGGCCCACGATCTACGTGATCGGTGGCTTTGGTGCCACGCACCTGGCCGCCGCCGATGCCGCCGCTGCGCTGCGCGCCTCCGAGGCGCGCGGGGCGATTCCGCAGGCCGTCTGGGTGTTCCTCGATGCCGAGACCGCGTGGGGACACCACGGCTTCTGCGACTCCGAGACCAACGGCCCCGTTGGCAAGGCGCTGGTGGAGGAGTTCATCCCCTTCCTCGAGGAGCGCTTTCGCCTGATCGCGGCTCCTAGCGCGCGGATCGTCACGGGCCACTCGAGCGGCGGCTGGTCGGCGCTGCACCTGCTCCTCAGCCACCCCGACATGTTTGGCGCCTGCTTTGCCAGCGCGCCCGACCCGGTCGACTTCTCCGCCTTCCAGCGCACCGACCTCTACCGTGACGCCAGTCTGTTCGTCGCCGACGACGGCAGCGAGGTACCGAGCCACCGCACCCCGCTCACACCGCGCGAGGACCGCGTGCTCATGACGGTGCGCGATGAGATCTCCACGGAGCGGGCGCTGGACCCGGACGGCCGCAGCGGCCAGCAGTGGGCGGCGTGGGATGCGATGTGGTCGCCCTACGACCCGGTGCGCGGTGGCCCGCGGGCGATCTGCGACCCCGCCAGCGGCGCCATCGATCCGGTGACGGCGGAGCATTGGGCACGACATGATCTCGCCCGCCGGTTCGAGCGAGACCCGGCGCGGGTGTCCGAGCTGTTCGCCACACGCATCTGGCTGCTCTGCGGCTCGCGCGACTGCTTCTACCTCAACGAGGCGGTCGAACGCCTGCGCGACAAGCTCTCCGCCTGGCGCGACGCGGCGCGCGCCCGCGGCGAGCAGGTGGCGGACGGCCCTGGCACCATCGAGATCCTGGACGGGCTCACCCATGACACGGTCCACTCGGCGGCACAACTGCGGTTCCACCGAGGCATGATGGAGTACCTGCGCGCCCACGGCCACGGCGAGGAGCCGCCGCGTCCTGCAGCCGATCGGGGTGGTGGTCGGTAGAGTCCCGCCCGCCCCGGACCATCACGGCCCGGCCGGCGGGAGAATCGCCGATTCCCCGCGATCGCCCTGACGGACTGCCGTGCGCGGTGCATCATGCAGCCTCGCGCCCCGTCGCCCCCCTCCGCCGACTTTCGTACGGAACCACCATGCGCCACTCCCTTGCTTCGCTCGTCCTCCGACCACTCGCCTCGCTTGCGCTCGCGGTGGCGCTCGCCGCGCCGCTCGCAACCAGCGCCGCGGCGGAGGCACAACTCGGCCGCCAGCTGCCGTCGCCCGTGTCGGCCGCGCAACTGGAGACGATCATCCGCGAGGCTGGCCTGCCCGACTCCACCAAGGATGTGGCGCTGCCGCTCCACGAGGCGTACTTCGCCCGGTTCCGCGAGTTCGAGAAGCGCGATGTCGATCCACTGGTGGCCAATCCGGGCGCCGCACCGTTCGCACTCACGCGGTCGGTGGACGATGCCCGCAAGGATGCCGATGCGCGCCGCAGGGTCCTGCAGCGCGCCGCACAGCTCGACAACCAGCTGGCCGACGAACTCGAGTCGGTGCTGCCCGCCAAGGATGCCTGGCGCGCCCAGAAGGTGCGCATGGCGCTCACCCGGCGCCGCTGCGCGTCCATGGCGCCGGGCATGGGGTTCGGCGGCAAGCCGCTCGAGTACACGCTGCGCGCCGCGCCGATCCTCACCAAGGTCGATCCCGACACGCTCACGATCGTCAACACCGCGCTCGATGCCTATGAGAGCGAGCTCACGCGCCAGCTCGAGCGCTACGCCGAGGCGTCGATCGCCCGCATCGTGAAGGGTGCGGAGGCCATGCAGGAGCTGGGCGTGGGCGAGGCGCCCGCCGATGCCGCCATCGGTGGAACGGACGGTGATGCGGCCGGCGGCATGGACCAATGGCTCGAGAAGATGCGCGAGGCGCAGCGCCGCGCTTCGGAGGAAACGAGTCGCCTCGTGTCGCGCATCCGCAAGCTGCACCGCGAGGGCCTCGACCAGGTGATGCCCATGATGCGTCCCGAGGAGGCGCGCGCGATGCGCGACCACCTCGCCGCGGCGCTGTATCCGGGCCTGCGCGTGAAGGGCGAGTTCGAGGCGCTCTACGAGACCGCCCGCACGATGCGTGACAACGGCGACCTCCCGCGCTCCAAGTGGCAGGACGTGCAGGCGCTGGCCGAGTCGAACGAGCTCGCCACCCGCCCGATCATGATCGCGCTCATGGACCTCGCGGAGCAGCGCGTCGGCAGCTCCGAATTCGGGGTGATCATGTTCGAATCCAACGAGGGCGACGACGAGTCGCGCGCCAAGTCGGACCGCCTGCGCGGCGACTTCCAGAGCGCCGATGCAGCCAACGCCGCGGCGCTCCGTGCACTGCTCGGCCTGCCCGCCGCCGAGGCGCAGACGGCGCGCGAGGGCCGCGCGGGCGTCAACATCGCCGACATCGGCAACGTGCAGATCGAGGGTGCGGCCATCATGATCGGCGGCGGCGGCGAGATGATCGCGCTGTCAAGCGACGACATGTCCGACGGCGGCTTGGTGTTCAGCAGCACGGGGATCCCCGGCATGGGTGGCACATCGGCGCGCCCCATGACGCGCGCCGAGCTCGACGCACTGGCGGCCAGGCTGGGCTTCACCGCCGACACCCGCGGGGTGTTCGACGAGATCGCCGCCCGCTGCGCCGAGGCCCGCAACGCCGCGGAGAAGGAGCACAAGCCGCAGACCCCCCAGTTCGTGGGCGGTGATGAAGACGGCGGCATGAGCGTGACCATCGGCCTGGCCATCGGTGGCGATGGCGAGGGCTCCATCGACTTCGGCGACCTCGCGGCCTCCGCCGAAGCCTTGGCCGAGGCCATCGAGCGCGCCGAGGAGACGATGTTCGACGAACTCAAGGCAGTTGCCGCCGACGATCGCGCCGATGCCGTCGAGGCCGCCCGCCGTGCGCGCGCGCGTGTCCGCCTGCTCCCCGGAGAAACGGGTGTGGCCGCAGTCGATCTGATCGCCACCGTGGACACGGCCGCCCTGCCCGAGCCAGCGCGCGCCCGCATCGGCGAGCCGCTGCGTGCCTGGGACGAGGCCTCGGTCTCCACCATCCGCTCCATGAAGAGCGAGGTGCGCACCCTCGATGCCGAGCGGCAGAAGATCTTCGAGTCCGCCACGGTCACCGAGGACAAGACCGAGGAGACAGCGGAAGGCAGCAGCAGCGTGAGCGTCGCGAGCGCCATGCGCATCGACGAGGAGATGAGCAAGCGCCTCGAGGAGATCGATCGTCGGATCTCCGATGCCCGCGGCCGTGTGACCAAGCTCAACCGCGGCGCGTTCGACTCCATGATGGGTGCGCTCGACGGCGACGCCTCCGCGCAGACGGCGTTGCGCCGCGCCTACTACCGCGGCGCCAATCCCTCGGCCTACGCCTCGGCCCGCGATCTCGAGCCATTCTTCTCCAAGGCGAGCGCCATCGAGGGGCTTTCCGACGCCGCCAAGGCCTCGGTGGCCACGCTGCGCGGCGAGTGGGTCGAGCTGCGCGAATCGCGCTGCGAGGAGTTCGTGCGGGCCCAGGAGGCCGCGGGCAACGCCGCGAAGGGCATCGCAGCCGACCCCAGCGCGGGCATGGCGCAGATGCAGACACGCATGCGCGAGCGCAAGAAGCTCCGCGAGGACCTCGAGCAGGTCGAGGCCACCGTCTTCCGCAGGCTGCAGGAACTCCTCGTCACGGAAGTCGGCGCCGAAAAGGCTGCGCAGATCGGTGAACTGCCGTCCCGACGGCGTCCCGCAGGCGCGACCATCCGATTCGGAAACTGAACGACCCCGCAGAGGTCAC
>CAIOCH010000333.1 GCA_903856525.1 uncultured bacterium
CCTTCCGCGGGTCGCCGCATCGGTCGACGAGGTGCTCGATCCAGCGGGCTCCCGCGCAACACCCGCCAAGGCGCTCGGTGCGGTTCCACTCTCGACGGTGCTGTCACTCGATGGCAGCCCCGTCGGAAGCCTGCTCGAACTTCGCACGGCGCTCGTGGCGCGCGCCAAAGCCGTCCCAGCCGACGCTTCGGCGGAGTTCTCGCTCGACGTCCGCATCGGCCTCCGCGATCCCTCGCCCGAAGCCGTCGCGCACGAGGTCAGCACCACGCTCAGCCCCGCCGATCTTGCGGCGCTGTGCGCGCTCAGCCACGCCTTCCCCATCGGCGAGGAGTACTTCGACCCGCAGTTCACCGTGCTCACGGCCAACGGCAACCCGTGGACCGCGATCCAGATGGGCTTCCGCCAGACGATCGTGATGGTGGAGCAGGTCTTCCTCACCATCGACCGCGTGGCGCGTGGATCGGTGGGCGCCGACCAGCTCCAGGGGCCTGTGGGCATCCTGCACACGGGCACCAAGGTGGCGGACGAGGGGTTCATGTACATCGTCTTCTTCCTTGCGCTCATCAGCGTGAACCTGGCGGTGGTCAACCTGCTGCCCATCCCGATCGCCGACGGCGGACTGTTCCTGTTCCTCATGTACGAGAAGTTCGCGGGCAAGCCGCCGTCGATCGCGTTTCAGAACGCGGCGGCCATGGCGGGCATCGCACTGGTGGCCGCGCTCTTCCTCTTCACCTTCTACAACGATCTCATGCGGCTGTTCGGGGCGTGAATCGGCGCGGGCCCCACCGGCGAACCTCGGTGCATGACTGAAGCGAACGCACATCCCGTCTCGATCATCACCGGTGCCGGCAGCGGCATCGGCGCGGCAACCGCGCGCATGCTCGCGGGACGCGGACACGCCTGCGTCCTCGTCGGCCGCTCCGCCGACAAGCTCGAGGAGGTGCGGGCGAGCCTCGCGGAGCCGACCCGCCATCTCACGATGCCCGCCGATGTCGCCGACAGCGGCCTCTGCTTCGACATCGTCGATCGCACGCTCGAGGCCTACGGGCGCGTCGACGCGCTGGTGCTCGCGGCCGGCACCGCTCCCAAGCTTCCCATCGAGCGCACCACGGAGGAGACGCTCGAGGAGTGCTTCTTCGTCAACACCTTCGGATCCGCGTTCTTCGTCATGCGCGCGTGGCCGCACTTCAAGGAGCGACGGACCGGACGCGTGGTCTTCGTCTCAACCCTCGGCACGCTCGATCCGTTCCCCGGGTTCTTCGCCTACGCCGCCAGCAAGGCCGCCGTCGACAGCTTCGCGCGGTCGATCCGCGCCGAGGGAAAGTCCCACGGCATCCACGCCTTTGCGGTCAATCCGGGCTGCGTCGACACCGCGATCCTTCGCCGGAACTTCCCCGAGAAGGTCATTCCACGCGAGCGCACGCTCCCGCCCGAGGCCATCGCCGACGTGATCGCCGCATGCGCCTGCGGCGAGCGCGACGCCGAGAGCGGCACGGTGATCCCCGTCCCGAGCCCGTGATCCGCAACCGACTGGCCAGGCGACCGTGATCGCGTCACCGTCGCCGACTCATCGCCCGGTCGATGTCGCGCCTATCCTCGCGCTTGGCGATGGACTCGCGCTTGTCATGCTGCTTCTTGCCGAGGCCGATGCCGATGAGCAGCTTGGCCCGACCCTTGACCCAGTAGATCTTGAGCGGCACCAGCGTCGCACCCTTGGCCTTGGCCTCGGTGGCGAACTTGAGCATCTCCTTGCGATGGGCCAGTAGCCGACGCTGCCGCGTGGGCACATGCTGACGGTTCGGACCGGCGCTCGGGTACTCGGCGATGGTGACGTTGAGGAGCGTGAGCGACGGTGGATCGATCGAGGGAAGGACCCAACCCTCGGCGAGGCTTGCCTGTCCTTTCCGGAGGCTCTTGACCTCGGTGCCAACGAGCTCCAGACCGCACTCGAGCGTGTCGGTGATCGCGTAGTCGAACCGCGCCTTGCGGTTCTCGATCACCGGCTCGCGGGCCGAGTCGCCGTCTTTGGAGGTTGACTTCTTGCGGTCGCTCATAACCTTCCTCGCCCACCAAGGTCCGCTAGGGTGCCAGAAGCGGCCCCCGAGGTCGGCGCTTTCGCCCCTGCGCTCACAATATTGGGGTTTTTGTGGATCACCAGACCCCCTTTGGCGAAAGGGAGGCAAGATAACGAAAGCGTCGCCGTTTGGCGGCGCGTTGCCCCGTCCCCATTCGGGCCTGTGTGCCCGACACAGGTCCCGTCTCTCGCCCCGGGGTCTCATCTGGAACCGATCCATCGGACCCCAGATCGACCCGCGCTCTGAACTGGTCCATGCAAGGAGTCTCGATGCGCTTCTCAGGTATTGGCAAGACGACCCTCGCCGCCGCACTGCTCGCCTCGGCTGGTGTCTGCTCCACTCTTCCCGCCCAGATCGCACCCTCGAGCATGGACTCGTCCGTCCAGCGCGCGGCGTTCCTCGAGGCGCATCCCGAGGTCGGCTTCTTCCACGAGCTCGATGGCAGCATCAAGCGCATCTACGGCAAGGCGTTCTCCTTCGGATCGAGCGCGGTGGAGAGCTCCGACGCGTTCCTGAAGCAGCACGCGAACCTCCTCAACTCCCAGTTCGGGCAGCTCATGGCCATCGGCCCCAACGGCGATGGCACCCATGTGCTTCCCGTTTCCTACGACCGCGGGAGCGAGTCGTACCGCTTCTCGCTCGTGGGCTACACGCAGCACGTGAACGGCGTGCCCGTGTTCCGCGGCGATGTCCGCTGCCTCGTGCGCAACGAGCCCGGCTATCCGCTCGTCCTCGTCGCCAACGCGCTCAAGGACGTGCGCTCCTTCGCGGCGAGCTTCAAGGGCGGCCCGATCGCCCCCTCGCAGCTCGACCTCCGCAAGACCTCGCGCATGCCGCTCAACCAGTTCGGCCCCGGCGCCGTCATCTCCGACCAGGAGCAGGTGATCTGGGCGGGCTACGACGACGCGCCCGCCAAGGAGGCCCGCCTTGCGTACAAGTTCATCGTGACCGGCACGGGCGTGTTCGACCGCACGCTGCGCCAGCGCATGCTGTACGTGGTCGACGCGGCCACCAACAAGATCCTCTTCCAGGAGGATCAGATCGTGCACGCCGACGTGAATGTGTCGATCAAGGGTCAGGCCACGCAGGGAAGCGCCGCAGACGCGTGCAATCCCGAGGCCGTGACCGCCCTCCCCTACGGCCGCGTGACCGTGGGCGCGAACACCTACTACGCCGATGTCAACGGCAACGTCACGGTGCCCAATGCCGGCACCGCGACCATCTCCATGACGGCGGTGATCGGTGGTCGCTGGTTCTCCGTGAACGACTCCGCCGCGGGAACCGTGAGCACCCTCACGGGTTCGAGCGCGGGTGGTGCGTTCGAGTTCGTCCACAACTCGAGCAACACCCTGCAGGATGAGCGCGCCGAGGTCAACGCCTACCTCCATGCGAATGTCGTCCGCGACTGGACCCTCACCTACAACCCGTCGTTCCCCACGATCGGCACCCAGACCAACTGGCCCATCAACATCATGGTGGCCGGCACCTGCAACGCCTTCTACGACGGCGTGTCGATCAACTTCTACCCCGCGGGCGGCGGCTGCAACAACACCGCGTTCAGCGCGGTCGTGCACCACGAGTACGGACACCACCTCGTCAACCGCGCGGGCTCAGGCCAGGGCGCGTACGGCGAAGGCTTCGGTGACGTGATGGGCGTGCTCGTCATCGACGAGTCGCGTCTGGCTGTCGGCTTCCAGACCTGCGCCACGGGCATCCGTGATGCGAACAACAGCAACCAGTACTCAGCCACCGGCTGCTCGTCGGCAGGCACCGCGATCCACACCTGCGGCACGCTCCTCTCGGGCTGCGTGTGGGATCTCCGCAACAACCTGCTCGTGACGAATCCGAGCACCTATCGCCAGATCCTCTCGGACCTGGCGGTGAACTCGGTGCTGCTGCACGCGGGCACGGTCATCGATCCCGCGATCACCGTCGACTTCCTCACGCTCGACGACAACGACGCCAACATTGGCAACGGCACGCCGCACTACACCGAGATCAACAACGCCTTCACCGAGCACGGCATGCCGGGCCCGGCGCTGCAGCTGATCTCGTTCGCCTTCCCCGACGGACAGCCGTCACTGAGCTCGCCGCAGGGCGGGACCTCGTTCCGCGTGAACGTGGTGCCGCTGGCCGGCACGCCTGCAGCCGGGAGCGGACGGCTGTTCTACCGCTTCGGTAGCGCCGGCACCTTCCAGTCGGTCGCCATGTCGGAGTCGGTTGCGAACCAGTACACCGCGCTCATGCCCTCGGCTCCGTGCGGGTCGTCGATCCAGTACTACGTCTCGGCCAGCGAGACGGGCGGCTCGACCGCGACCAGCCCGTCTGGCGCGCCGGCATCGTTCTACACCGCCATCGTGGCCGAGGGCCTCGCGACGCCGTTCGCCGATACGGTCGAGACGGTGACCGGGTGGACGACCTCCACCGCGGGCGATACCGCGACGGCGGGACTTTGGACCCGCGGCGACCCGATCGGCACGCTGAACGGCACCATCGCCGTCCAGCCCGAGAATGACGTCACCGATGCGCCCGGCGTGAATTGCTTCTTCACGGGACAGGGACCCGTC
This sequence comes from uncultured bacterium, assembly GCA_903856525.1. GTDB lineage: Bacteria > Planctomycetota > Phycisphaerae > Phycisphaerales > SM1A02 > QWPT01. The sequence continues at coordinate 4,643 of CAIOCH010000333.1, forward strand.
GGCGGAGCGCTTGGCGCCGCGGATGTCGATGGCGGATTCGCCACCCTCACCTCGCCGACCATGGATGCCTCGGGTGGCGACGCGTACCTGTCCTACAGCCGCTGGTACTCCAACCAGCAGGGCGGCGCGCCTGGGGCCGATGTGTTCCGCGTGCAGATCTCGAACAACACCGGAACCACCTGGGTGCCGCTCGAGACAGTGGGACCGACGGGCGCAGAAGTCAATGGCGGCTGGATTGCCAAGGAGTTCCGCGTCGTCGACGTGATCCAGCCGACAGCACAGATGCGTGTGCGGTTCATCGTCGAGGATCTCGCGACGGGCTCGCTCATCGAGGCTGCCGTCGACGAAGTGCGCATGCGCATCGTCCAGTGCACGCCCGTCAACCCGGCCGACCTCAACGGCGATGGCCTTGTCGACGCTGGCGACCTCGCCATCCTGCTCAACAACTGGAACGGAATCGGCGCGGGTGACATCAACCGCGACGGCGGCGTGGACGCGAGCGACCTGGCGATCCTGCTGAGCGCCTGGGGCTGATTCCAGCGTCCAACAACCCTGATCGAACCAGCCTCGGAGGCCACGTGCCTCCGAGGCTGTCTTTTTCGAGGGAGCGGCTCGCCTGGCTCGGACCTACCGCCCGACCCGCACGATTCCGAGCGAAGGACGGCGCACCCTCTCCCGCGACAGCGGGTTCGAGACCACTGCCGCACGCCCACGGCACGGCCCTTGCCCACGGCGGAATGTTCGGGTATCCTCTCCGTCCCCCGATGACGCGTCATGTGGGGCCACCTGCCCAGGTGGCGGAATTGGCAGACGCGCCAGCTTGAGGTGCTGGTGGTGTAACAACCTTGGAGGTTCGAGTCCTCTCCTGGGCATTCAAGCGAACCCCGCGCATGCGCGGGGTTCGTTGTTTTTACCTCGCGCGCACGTCGTGGCGCGGACGCGATCGGATCCGCGGATCCGACGCCTCCGATCACACGCCCCGCTGGCCTGGATCCCAGATGAGCTTGTGAAGCTGCGTCTGCTGGCGCACGGGCAGGCGGTCCTCGAGGATCCACTCGGCGAGCAGGCGCGGAGAGAGACCCGGGCACCCGAGGATCTCGAGGCCCTTCTTCTGCGGAAAGGCCGGGCTGAGAAGGACGGCGTTGCACCGTTCCGCCAGGTTGAGCGTGCGGATTCGCTCACGGGCCCACTCGTAGTCGGCTCGGTCGACGATCACGAACTTGACCTCGTCGTGCGGACGGAGGTCATCGATGTTGGACCACAGGTTGCGCGCGCACTCGCCCGAACCCGGCGTCTTGAGATCGAGGATACGGATCGCCTTCGGATGGCAGGGTCGGATGTCGATCGACCCCGATGTCTCGATGAGGACCGTCAAGCCCCGCTCACAGAGGAGCGCGATCAGGTCGAACGCGCGCTTCTGCGCCAGAGGCTCACCGCCGGTGAGCTCGACGATGCGGGCACCCGAGCGCTCGATCTCGCCGATGATCGCACCGATGGTGCGAGGCGCACCCTCGCGGAAGGCGTACTCGGTGTCGCAGTAGTGGCAACGCAGCGGACAACCCGTGAGCCGCACGAAGAAGCACGGACAGCCCGCGTAGGTCGACTCGCCCTGGATCGAGAAGAACGTCTCGTTGATCCGGAGCGACTGCGTGAGGATGTCCGCGCTTGCCGAGTCAGCCATCATGGAGGTCCCGCTCACAACGTCCGACGGCGGTGCCGCACGCCACTCGATGCAGGGTCGAGCAGACCGCCAAGGAACCCGTTCAATAGACCCATGCTTCGACCGCCGCGGTCGCGACGAGTTCCGCGGGGATGGCGACGCCGAGAGGCTCGGTCACGAGGATCATCGCATCGAGCAGATCGCCCTCCTCGTCGTGGATCGCCTCGACGGCGCTCTGCGACGGAATCTCGAGGCCGTCTTTGCGGAGCAGGCGGATGATCTCCTCGCGCAGCACGCGCGGGGGCTCACCACCGCCCTTGTAGCCCTTGGTGGGCCAACCGCGGCGGTGCAGGATGCTGGCAGGGCAACCCTCGGCCACCCGCACCCGCGCATACCCGTTCGCCGGCATGAGGACAGGATCGATGGCGATGCCCTCTTCGGCGAGCGGCAGCAGGATCTCGGTGATGACGGTGAAGGTCTGCTTGAAGACACGCAGGTTCATGGGCGCCAGCGGCGTCTTGAACTCGCGGTCACATGCCCGCTTGGGCTCGCGGCGGGACATCTCGCGCATGGCGCCGCGCCATGACCGGGCGGAGTCGAACCCCGCCATCCACTCGGCGACACTGCGCCAGGTGACCTCACCCTCCGCGAAGCCCTGGGGGAGTTCGGCGGCAAAGCACTCGAGTGGCAGTCCGAACGGCGCGTCGATGCGCCAGAGATGCTCGCGGCCGTCCGACTGGCTTTCGACGATGGCCCTGCGGAGGCCATTGCGGTCGAGCCGTCCGCGCACGTGCACGGGACTGCGAGGGGCGAGCTCGCGCTCGGCGATGCGGATCTTGGCCGCGCCGCCACCGTCCGCGCCGCTGAAATCGACACCATGGAGGATGAGTCGCTGCATCAGAGCCCGCAACTTCCGTGGGGGCGGCCGCAGCCACAGCCAGCCGAATGGACATGCGCAGGGGCTGCCGAGGCAGCGCCGGCCGCGGCAGCGCCGCTGACGCCGAACACCGACATCTTGCGGCGGAAGGTGCGTCCCCTGCCGGCGGGATCGTTGACCGGGGCATCCGCGTCCTTCATGGGGCGCATCAGTTCGATGACCTCCCCGTCCTCGATGGATTCATACTCATAGATGGGCATGCGCACAGGATAGCGGCGCGATGCCACGCGGACGAACGCCGCGGTGCGAACGCGCAGGACGCGTACACTGCGCGGATGCCCAGTTCTCGGAAGCCGCGCAAGACCGCCACACGGGACGTCCATCCCTCCCTCGCCCAGTACCGCCAGAAGGAGCGCGGGGAGCGCCTGCAGAAGGTGCTCGCGGACGCAGGCGTCGCGGCGCGGCGCGAATGCGAGAAGCTCATCGTCGAGGGCGCCGTGACGGTGAATGGAAAGACGATCGACTCCCTCCCAGCATGGGTGGATCCGGCGACCGACCGCATCGAGGTGTACGGACGCCCGCTTCGCCCCGCAGAGAAGCACGTGTACATCATGCTGTTCAAGCCGCGCGGCACCGTGTGCACCAACAGCGATCCCGAGGGACGGCCGCGGGCGATCGATCTCGTCAATCACCCGTCGCAGACACGTCTGTACTGCGTCGGTCGGCTCGACATCGACGCATCGGGCATGCTGATCCTCACCAATGACGGCGAGCTGGCGAACCGGCTCACCCATCCCCGCTACGAGGTCGCGAAGGGCTACGACGTGACGCTCGACGGAAGGCTCGACGCGACGGCACTGGCCGCGATCGAGCGCAAGATCTTCGCAGCGGGGCGCGCCGCGGGCGCGGGCACGGAACAGCGGAGCTCGCTCCGGCTTGTGTCGGCCGATGCAACCAAGTCCATGGTGCACATGGAGCTCTGCGAACACCGCAACCTGCAGTTGCGCGACCTCATGCTCTCCGCCGGCCACCCTGTGAAGAAGGTGCGGCGCACCAGCTTCGGACCACTCAAGCTCAAGGGCCTGGCCGTCGGCGAGTGGCGCGAACTCAGCGGCCGCGAGGTGGAGATGCTGCGAAAGGCCTCCAGCGGCACCGCGGGAGGTGCGGCCAGCGGCGGAAGGCGAGCCAGGACAGGCAAGCCAAGCTTCGCGCAGGGTGGCGTGCGAACTGGGGTGCGAACTGGGACAGGCAAGCCCGGCGCGGTATCTGGTGGCGCGCAATCCAGGACAGGCAAGCCAAGCATGGCCTCTGGCACGGCGAGAACCGGGACAGGCAAGACTCGCGTGGCGCCCGATCGGGGCGTCGGACCGATCGCAAAGCCGAGTCTGGCGAGGAATGGCCCGAGGTCGGGTGAATCGCCGAGCGGAAGGCCAACCGGAAAGCCGAACGGGACAGGCAAGCCGGCTCCCGCATCGAGCCGCGCCTCCAACCGAGCAAGCAACCAAGCAGGCCAAGTAGCGGGCTGGACAGGCAAGGCATCCGGCAAGGCATCCGGAGCAGCGAAACCCTCCGCCAAATCATGGTCCAAGCCGACGCGGACAGGCCCTCGACCGAGGAAGCCAGCACGATGAGGATGCTTCTCGTCGCCATCGGCGCGACCGCGCTGGCTGCAGCCTGTGGTGCGGCCTCTGCATCCGCCGATGCCTACCTGGGGCTGGATGTAGTGAAACGGACCGAAGGTCTCATGGTCTGGCGAGTGCTTCCCGGGCCGCTGGATGGCAACTTCGTCTCCTCGCATTCGCTCGCACGGGGCGATTTGATCGCTTCCATCGACGGCGAGCCTGCGGTGGCATCGGTTTGGGAAGCACTCGGTTCCCGACCGATCGGGAGCTCGGTCCGCATCGCCTATCGAGAGGGACGTGTTCGTGGGGCATCTGGCGTACCGGATCCCAACGGCGCATTGCGAGAGATTGCCGTAACACTCGATGACGCGGCGGTCTGGCGAGGCTGGCACCGTTCGGGAGAACTGCCCCCCCTTCCTGACATCGCTCGGGTAGCAGACACGCCCCGGGGTGACCTCGACGCCGGCCTCGCGCTGCTCGGTCCAGAGGCACGCCAGCGCAGCCAAGCGGTGCTCGCATCACTGGATGGGATTGCTGCAAAGCACGGCGACCCCGCCACGCCCCCGCTCCTCCGAGCCGTGTTTCACACGCCGGGTGAAACGGAGTCGATCGTGCGCGCGGCCGTCCCCAACGCCGATGCAATGCGATCGGCCCCGTTTCGTGGGGCCGCGCTGCTCGCGGCAGGGCTCGCCGCGGTGCCCGCCTCGGCGCTCCCAGATCCACACGGGACATTCAAGATCGAGCACGCGCAGGCGGGAGTGTGGTACCTCGACTTCCTGCTGAACGGCGCGCGGGCGCGCTTCGAGGAGTGGGTGAAGCCGACGGAGGCGCGGCTACCAGGGTTGCGCCCGCTCGTGGTCGAGCGCCTGGACAATCTGCTCGTGCGCGGTCAGAACGCGCGGGTGGCGATGGAGGCGCTTCGGGCGATTCCAGCGCTGCCGCCGGAAAAGGCCGCGGTGCTGGTCGCCCACTTCGATGTACGGCCCGAACTGGGCTCCGATCTCGCCGCCCTTTCCCCGGAGACGCTGCCGGAGGCACTGCGGGGCGCGGTGGAGGGCGACATCCTGGCTGCGAGCGAGATCGCCGAAATCGGCTGGGTGGTGTTCGGCGGTCGCGGATCCAACCGCTACGACCTCGGACGGGTGGCCGCGGTTCTCGATCTCGGCGGGGACGATCGGTACGAGTGGAATCATGTGCAGGCCGCGCACCGACTGGTGGTGGACCTCTCCGGCAACGACCGCCACATCGGAGGCGCGATTGGACCCGCGGGGAGCCTCGGGGCAATCGCCGTGATCGACGATCATGCAGGCGATGACCGCTACGAGGGCGGTGAGCTGACAGCAGGTACGGCGCTGGGGGTTTCGCTGATCGTGGACCGCGGTGGCAACGACCACTACTCCGGCGGGGCGTGGAGCCTTGGATCTGCGGCGGGCGGCGTGGCGATGGTCGTGGACCTCTCCGGAAGCGATCGCGTGCACGGCGAGGGCATGGCGATCGGGGTGGGCGGTCCATCGGGAGTTGGCGCGTTCGTTGACGTGGCGGGCGACGATGTCGCCACGCTTGGAACTCGGCCGAGCGTGTACGGCCTGGAGGGCGAGCGCGCGGGGTTCGGCATGGGGTTCGGGCTCGGCTTCCGTATGGCTGCCGCGGGTGGCGTCGGGGCGTACGTCGACTACGCGGGACGGGACCTGCGGCAGTCGGGCGAGTTCAGTCAGGGATGCGGGTACTACCTTGGCTTGGGTGTCCTCGTTGACCTCGAAGGCGACGATGTGGCGGTCTGCGACCGCTACGGGATCGGAGGCTCGGCGCACCAGGCCGCGGGGGTGTACCTCGATGTCGCAGGAAACGACTCGTACGCGGCGCGGACCGCCGCACACCTCGGCGGGGCGTGGGACGAGTCGCTCTCGCTCTTCGTGGACACCGCGGGCGACGACAACTACCGCGCGGACGGACTGGCGCTAGGGGCCGCAGCGCAGCAGGCAGTGGGCATCGCGGTCGATCGTGCTGGCAACGACGCCTACCGCGCGGGCGGCGGGAGCCTCGGCGCTGCGGGTGACAACGAGTACCACTTCGACCAGGCGGGACTCGGCTCATTTGCCCTCTTCCTCGATCTCGGGGGCGCTGATCTCTATCCCCTGCCGCGAATGGATGGCGCGACCACGGTGAGCGGCGAGGCGGCACCAGCCCGCGCGCGCGGAGCGGACGCGGTGTTCCACGATGCGCCACCGGCGGCGGCTACGAGTGGGACCGGCGCGAACAGGACAGGCAAGGCATCGGATTCCTGAGCCAAGTGGACAGTGTCATCAGGCGCGCTGGGTGGGGTGATCCAGCTTGCACGAACTGTCGTGGAACCAGACCTTGGACAGGCAAGGCAACCGGCCGAACAGGCGTCGCATGGACAGGCCTCGACAACGGGCATGGAAACGGGCATGGACAGGCAAGGCACCCAAGCCGCCGATTCGGCGATTCGCTGCAACTCGGGCATCCCACGGAACGCCCGCAACAACGCGAGTTCCGTTGTAGGATGGCGCCAGC